>DASSXC010000159.1:0-5256 GCA_035704205.1 Solirubrobacterales bacterium
CCGCTGCCAGCTCTGAGACCGAGCGGCCTTCAACCAGATGCGCCTCGACCAGGTACCGCGCCTTTGCCACAGGAGAGCTCCCTTCATTCGGTGTCTCCTATGTCTCGACACAGGTGTCGCCTATCTACTGAAACTGGACACCACCCTCTCCGTCTTCACCCGGGTTGAGTTCCTCTATCGAAACCCGTGGGCACCGCGCCCGAGAAGCTGCCACGGGTCGCGCATCCGATATTGACCACACTAGAGCGGGGTCAATATCGGATGCGCGCTGGCACCGGCCAGCCGCCAGAGTCAGCTGGGCGGCTCCTCGTGAATCCGAAGGTGAATCGGTTTGCCGGACAGCGCCTCCAGGCTCATCTCTGCGCAGGTCATCTCGCAGCAACCGCAACAGGGGGTCGGGGTCGGCTTGGCCGTCGGCGGCCATTTCCCTCGCCAGCTCCGTAGCCAATTCCGTGCAGCCGTGCCCAGAGCTGACATGCGGAGATCGTATGCCCCGATCTCGCTCATCTAGCGGCTGCAATGCCGAAGTTGGACATCAATCCAGATCGAGCCGATTCAGCCGAGCCTGGACCTCAGGGTTCGAATACCGTCCTATGATCCCCGCGTTCGACCTGGCTGGATATCATCCTGCGCTAATTGGGAACGTGGGAGGCTCTAATGAGCGAGTTCGAGGAAAACCGCACCGACGAGGACTCCGGACGAGGAGGCGCCAACGCCTTGGAGCTGGGCGATCAACTGCTCGCTCGAGGCGATGTCGACGGGGCGCAGGCCGCCTACGAGCGGGCCGAGGCGGGGGGCGACATCGGCGGCGCCCTGAAGCTCGCCGCGCTGATGGAAGACCACCGGGAGGATCGCGATGCGGCAGAGGCAGCTTGGCGCCGAGCCGACGAGGCCGGCGATCTCAACGGCTCGGGGAACCTCGGTCGGCTGCTGCGGGACAAGGGCGACGCCGCCGGCGCCGAGGCCGCGTTCCGGCGCTGCGTCGAGCTGGGAAGCACGCGTGCGATCGGCGACTGGGCGGGTCTCCTCCTCGGGCGCGGAGACGCCACGCCGGAGGAGGTCTCCGAGGCTGCCGTGCTCCTCTGCGGGGCACACGACCGGTTCATCCTCAATGAGGACCTCGACGTGGCGGCCGCGGTGATGATGCTCGACGTCATGCATGAACGCTTTGATCCGGCAGCGATCGAGCCCGGAATGCGGCTCGCGGACGAGCAGGGCAGCCCGGCCGGTGCGTGGCATCTGGCCTGGGCGTTGCGAGCGAAGGGCGACCTGCCGGGGGCGATCGAGGCCTTCAGACGGGCCGGCGAGCGTGGGCACGACGAAGCTTGGGTGAAGGGAGCCGGAGCGTGCCTGGAGCTTGGTGACCGGCAGGCGGCCGAGGCGATCGCGCGCGAAGGGGACCGCGCTGGCTCCGCGACGTCCTCCGGGATGCTCGGGGCGATTCTCGACGAACGCGGTCAGGCGGATGAGGCGCTCGAGGCCTACCGGCGCGCTGACGCGGGTGGCGACGGGGGCGGCTCGTTCAACCTGGGAGTCGAGCTGGTCAGCCGTGGTGACCTGCGCGGCGCCGAGGCCGCGTTGCGGCGGGCCGTCGAGCGCGAGACGGACAATGCCGCCGAGGCCCTCGCGCAGGTTCAGCGCTTGATTGCCTTGCAGTAGGCGCCGCAGCGCTCAACGACGCGAGGCGAAGAACTCGCGCAGCAGCAGCGCGCACTCCTCCTCCATCACCCCCGTGATCACCTTTGGGCGGTGGTTGAGGGCGGGCTCGCCAAGAATGTCGAGGACACCGCCGGCGGCACCGGCCTTGGGGTCGGGGGCGCCGTAGACGACCGTCGGGATGCGGGCGAGGACGATTGCGCCGGCGCACATCGCGCAGGGCTCGAGCGTCACGTAGAGCGTCGTCCCTGGCAGGCGCCAGCCGCCGAGCGCCTCGGCTGCCGCGCGGATGGCGAGGATCTCGGCGTGGGCGGTGGGGTCGCGGCGCAGCTCGCGCTCGTTGCCGGCGGCGGCGAGCGGCTCGCCGTCGCGAGCGACGACCGCGCCGATCGGCACGTCGCCGTGCGCCTCCGCTTCGCGGGCGCGCTCGATCGCCAGACCCATCAAGCGCTGCTGCTCGTCGCTGGCGGCCCCGTCCGACATCGATCCGAAAGTATGTGCCACCGACAACTTCGCGGGCGGGCGGGTGTTGAAGCGATTGCCCGTCGAGGAGCAGGGCCCGTGAACGGCGACGACCGACGATGACTCGAAGCATTCCGACACTCGCAGCAGTTGCGCTGCTCTCGGCGACGATCGTCGCCGCCCCGGCGAGCGCGGCCACCGGCCTCTCCCCGGCGCGCGAGTTCGTCCCCCGGCAGGTCGTGCTCAAGCTGCGCGGGGCGCCCCGCGAGCGGATCGTGCGGCTGCGGGCCGGCGTCGGCGTTCACGAAGCGGTCGAGGCGCTGCGCGCCAGATCGCGCGTCGCATACGCCGCACCGAACTACCTCGCCACCGCTTCGGACACGGTGCCTCTGTCCGCAATCGCCAACGACCCAGGGCCGCTCTCCTCCCCCACGGTCGCCCCCCCCGGCGGCTGGGTCTCGCTGCAGTGGAATTTCCTCCCATGGAAGGTGACGCCGGCGGCGGAGGCACCGGCCTCACCCGGCGGCATCGACGTGGTCGGCGCCTGGCGAAATCTGATCGAGGCGGAACGACCCGGCGCGCGGGGCGTCGTCGTGGCCGTGCTCGACACCGGGGTTGCCTATCGGGACCGCAGGCCTGGTTTCCTTCGCAGTCCGGACTTCACCCCCGACCAGTTCGTACCCGGCTACGACTTCATCGGCCACGACCGGCTTCCCCTGGATACGAACGGTCACGGCACGCATGTGGCCGGCACGATCGCCGAGAAGACCGACAACGGAATCGGCTTGACCGGCATCGCCTACAGAGCAAAGCTGATGCCTGTGCGAGTGCTCAACCGGAATGGCGTGGGCCCCGCCGGAGCCATCGCCAAGGGCATCCGCTTCGCCGTCGCGCATGGCGCGGACGTGATCAACATGAGCTTCAACTTCCCCTGTGACGTCAACCTGCCCGGCGTCGACAGAGAGCTTCTGCGCGCGTATTACAAAGGAGTCGTAACGGTTGCCTCGATCGGCAACAGATACTCCGAGGACTGCATCTCTCCGCCCGCCAGGGGGCCCCACACGATCGGGGTCGGCGGCGCCACGGAGGGCGGTTGTCTGGGTAGGTACTCGCTGCTGCCCGGGAAGGGGGTGGACCTGCTCGCTCCCGGAGGGGGCATCTCCGCCCGCGGCTGTCCCTCCGTATTCAAACGATCGATCTATCAGGTGACCCTCCGGATGGGCAATCCGGGCCTCTTCGGCGAGCCCAATCGCTACATCGGCACCTCGATGGCCGCCGCACACGTCTCGGGCGTGGTGGCACTGGTGCTTGCGAGTGACGTGCTCGACCCGAAGGCTTCGCCCACTCAGCGGGTCGGGGAAGCAACCGCACGACTGCGCAGAACGGCCCGCGATCTCGGCCTGCCCGCGCAACGCCAGGGGGCAGGATTGATCGACGCGGCGGCGGCGACCGAGCCGTCTACGTAGTTCGGACGATCATCACGCTGCATGGAGCGTGATGGGAGACGTTGTTTGGGACGCTGCCGAGGAGGAAGCGTTTTGCCCCGGTCATCCCCTTGTTGCCGACGACGATCAGGTCGGCGCCCGTTTCCTCGGCGACGCTGAGCAGCGCATCGGAGGGCCCCCCCTCGACCGGGTGGGTCTGCACGTCCAGCCCCTCCCGCTTGGCGGCCGCCGCGGCCCCGTCGAGGACCAGGTTGACGTCCTCGCGCGGGCCGATCTCGTGCTGGACGTCGGCCGGGACACCCTGCTGCTCGCCCTCTATGCGCCGTTTGGAGACCGGCTCGTAGGCGCTGACGATGCTGAGCTGAGCGCCCGAGAGCTTGGCCAGGTCGACAGCCTGCCGAACCGCCTCGGCAGCGGTGTCCGATCCGTCGGTTCCAACCACGATGCGAGTGAACACGCCGCGATACTAACGCCCGGCCTGGCGGGCGGGTAGGCCCCGGAAGCCATCGCCGAGAATTTCGGTGGGAGTGGTCGCGAGCCGGACGGCCGCGATCGCCATCGAGGCGACCAGGCAGGCGAGGAGCACAGCCATCCCGGCTTTCCACAGCATCGGCATCGGCGGGGAGCCTAGGTGGTCGCACCGATCGGGGTACGCTGATGCCCATGGAGAGAGTGGCCGACGGCGTCTGGCTGTTGCGGGGAGACCTGCGCAAGTCGATGAACATCTACTTCATCGAGGATGGCGACGGCGTGGTTCAGTTCGACGCCGGCAGCAGGGCGATGACGAAGAAGGCGCGCGCGGCCGCCGAGCAACTGGGCGGCCTGAAGCGGATCGTCCTCGGCCACGCCCACGCCGATCACCGCGGCACGGCGCCGGGGCTGGGTGCGCCCGTCCACTGCCATCCCGACGACGTCGCCGACGCCGAAAGCGACGCCTCGATCGCCCCGTATATGGATCTTTCGCAGCTTCCGGTGGCACCCGTGCGGTGGATCTACCCGTTCCTGCTGAGGCGCTGGGACGGCGGCGCGGTGAAGATCGCGGGCACCGTCGCCGAGGGCGACGAGGTGGCCGGCTTCCGCGTCATCCATTTCCCGGGCCACGCACCGGGGCTGATCGGGCTCTGGCGCGAGAGCGATCGAGTGGCGCTGGTCAGCGACGTCGTCTACTTCGTCGACTCGGGCCGGCTCAAACCGCTTCCCGAGGGCGAGGCCAGCGTCCCCCACCCGGCCTGGGCATGGGATCACGCCAAGGCGAAGGAATCGGTGCGGAAGCTGGCCGCCCTGGAACCCGCGGTCGTCGCCGCCGGGCACGCCGAGCCGCTGCGCGGCGAGAACCTGCGCGAGACGCTCGAGCGGGCCGCCGAGAAGTACTGAGGCTAGACGCGCAGCGAGCGGCTGCTGACATAGGTTGCCCTCTCTGATGATCGGGACCTACGCTTCGGCGGCGCTGATCTGCGCCGCGTCGCTGCTCGTCGGCCGCGCCCTGCTGCTGATCGCGGGCCGCACCGCGTGGTCGTGGCTGGAGCCCGCCGTGGGCTTTGCCGCCGTGCTCGCCGTGACCGGCGTCCTCGCCCGCGCGCCGGGCCACGGCACGTCCGCGACCCTGGGCCTGGCCCTGCTCCTGATCGCCGCCGCGATCATCGTGTTTGTTCAGCGTGGCCCCGCCGACGGGCCGAAAGGTCCAGTCGGACTG
>DASSXC010000160.1:0-2151 GCA_035704205.1 Solirubrobacterales bacterium
GGTCGCATGCCTGAAACGACCGTTCTAGCTTGGAAGACGCCCGGCGGGGGAGCAGGCGGGCCCCTGTCTGGTCGAAAGGGCGGTGGTCATCGAGGGTGCGCCAGGTCCAAAACTTCGCAGCCCAGGAGCGACTGGGCCACATTAGGCTGGCGACGGTTCTGCTGTTCGCGGTCTGCGTCTTCGCGTTCGCGGGCACGGAGGCTTTGGCTGCGACCCCGACGACCGGTGACACGGCCACGGCGCCGAGCCCGGACCCAAAACCGCCGCCGAAGCCCGATCCGAAACCTCCGCAGCCGCCTCCTCCGCCTCCTCCACCGCCGCCACCGCCGCCACCGCCGCCGCCTCCGCCCGCGCCCGCTCGCAAGGCGCGAGCCGCGAAGCCGAAGAGCGCGGTGACGACCGCTACGCGACCCGCCGCCGCTCGGCCCAAGGCGGTGCGGCGCAAGGCGCCGGCGCGGGTTGTGGCCCCTCGGGCGCGACCGCGACCGAAGGTCCAGCGGCCGAAGCCCAAGGTCGAGCGGGTGAAGAAGGTTCGCCACGAGCCTCGTCGCGTTCGCCGGAAGAAGGCTGAAGTCCAGAAGACGAGTCGGTCGGCGCAAGCGGCTCTGGCTCGCGAGACGCTGAACCCGGACGCGGCCCCGCCACCTGTCTTTACGCGGCCTGAGCCCTTGCTCTCGTCAGCCGCACTCCCGGTCGCCGTGCCGTTGGTCGGCCTGGGACTGATGCTCCTGCTGGGAGCGTCACTCATCTCGGCTCGCCAGGTTCCCTGGCCGGGAGTGGCGGAGCGCGTCTACGCGCGCCGCCGCGACCTTGCCGCATTCGGATTCGGAGCAATCGCGCTCGCACTGCTCTGGCTCAACGTGACTGTCTTGTTCTAGGGAAAGGGGTCCATGGTCAACCGCCGCCACCTCACGCTCATCGCCGCCGCCGCGGCCTGTCTTTTCGTGGCGACCGCTGCCTCGGCAGATCCCATCAATGCGTTCAGCGCCACAGCAGCGCCTTCGGCCGTGAAGCCGTCGAGCTCAACTTCTTTCACGGTGAAGCTGACCAACGATCCCGCGTCGCCTGATCGAGCTCAACGAGCGAAAATCGGCATCCCATCCGGCTTCTCAGTCGCCGCGGCCAGCGTGCAGGCGACGACGACGGCCGTCGGCTCCTGTGGCGTCTCCACTTGGGTAGCCGACGGCGAGCTGATCGCCGCTCAGAAGATGAACCTCAAGCGGCCCGGGACCGACGCCACAGCGTTGTGCCCAGGCGCGACGCTGACCGTGACCTTCACTGCCACGTCTGGCGCTGCGGAAGGAACCAACGCATGGACGAGCGAGCTCCTTCGCAGCGCCAACGACGCGTTCACGCTGATCGGTAACCAGCCGGCCGTGGTGGTCGACGGCACTGCTCCAGCGGTCGCGCTCACCGGAAAGCCGAACAACCCGAGCAACGACGCGTCGCCGAGCTTCGTGTTCTCCTCGGGCGAGCTTGCGACATTTACGTGCAAGCTGGACGGCGGAGCGTTCGAGCAGTGCACCTCACCTCGGGCCTACACGGCCCTGGTCGGCGGCTCGCATACGTTTACGGTAAGGGCGACGGACGCTGCCGGCAACACGGGCGAGGCCAGCTACAGCTGGACGGTCGACACCGTCGCGCCGACGGCGTCGATCGCCACTAGGCCGAGCAATCCAAGCAACGACACTTCGCCCGGCTTCACGTTCTCGGCCAGCGAGGCCTCGACGTTCGATTGCAAGCTCGATGCCGCGGCCTTCGCGGCGTGCACGTCACCTCGGGGCTACACCGGCGTGCCGGATGGCTCGCATACCTTCACGGTCAGGGCCACCGACGCGGCCGGAAACACCGGAGTCGCGACCTACACGTGGGACATCGACACCGTCGCTCCGGCGGTCGCGATCACGGGGCAGCCTACGAACCCCAGCAACGTCAAGTCACCGAGCTTCTCGTTCACGGCCGAGCAAAATGCAGCGGTCGAGTGCAAGCTCGACCAAGGAGCCGTTGAGTCGTGTTCCTCTCCGAAGACGTACAGCAACCTGGGCGACGGCGGGCACACCTTCGCGGTTACGGCCAAGGACGCGGCGGGCAACACGGCAACGAAAACGTATTCGTGGTCAGTCGATACAGCTGCCCCGACGACGACGATCG
>DASSXC010000161.1:0-9849 GCA_035704205.1 Solirubrobacterales bacterium
CCGGCCCGCGGGTCCTGTCGCGGAGGGCAGCCCTCCGGCTCACCCGCCGGAGGGACAACCCTCCACGCCACCCGCGGGAGGGGCGTCTGAGGCCGGGGATGACGCGGTTGAACAGGACCTGGATGATTTGCTGGCTGACACCCAGCGAGAGCGGGACGAGTATCTGGATCTCGCTAAAAGGACGAAGGCTGACTTCGAGAACTTTCGCAAGCGGATGAGTGCTGAGGTTCTGGCCGCTGGTGGGCGTGGGAAAGCTGAAGTGATTCGAGATGTTTTGCCTGTGCTCGACGATTTGGAGCGGGCGCTTCAGGCTGAGGGGCTTGATCCGGAGGGGGACTCGCCGGACGGGCTGGCGCATGGCGTGCTGCTCGTCTTCCGCAGCCTTCGCGACTCCCTGACCAAGCACGGGATCGAGGCCGTCGATCCGACCGGGGAGAGGTTCGACCCTCAGCTGCACGAGGCGCTTTCCGCTCAGCCGGCCGATGGGATTGAGTCCGGCACGGTCGTTGAGACGATGCAGAAGGGCTACACGCTCGGTGAGCAGTTGATTCGGCCTGCTCGTGTGGTGGTGGCGGAGTAGGGGCTGGCTTGGCTGACGATCTCTACAAGGTGCTTGGCGTCTCCAAGAAGGCGTCCGACGAGGAGATCAAGAAGGCCTACCGGAAGCTGGCGCGGAAATACCACCCGGACCGCAATCCCGACGACGCCGCGGCGGAGGAGAAGTTCAAGGAGGTCCAGGGCGCTTACGACACGCTCTCGGATCCCGAGAAGCGCAAGGAGTACGACTCGGGCGGCGGCACGTTCGAGGGATTCGGCGGGCGCGGCCCGTTCACCGCCGGGCCAGCTGGGCAAGGTGGCTTCGTCGACCTGGGCGATCTGCTCTCCTCGATGTTCGGTCGCGGCGGTGGTGGACCGCGCGGCTTCCCCGAACAGCCAGGCCGCGACCTCGAGACGGAAGTGCCGCTGAGCTTCAGGCAGGCGATCGAGGGGACGCAGCTGACCGTCCCGGTGGGGGACAAGCGCTACAGGGTCAGGATCCCCGCCGGGGTCAAGAACGGCGCCCGCATCCGCATCGCCGGCAAGGGCGAGGCCAGCCCGGAAGGCGGCCCCCCGGGCGACCTCTACGTCGTCACCCGCGTCATGCCCTCGCCCGTCTTCAAGCGGCTCGACGGCGGCAACCTCGAGGTGACGGTGCCGATCACGATCGCCGAGGCGCTGCGTGGGGCGACGATCGAGGTGCCGACCCTGAACGGCACGAAGAGGATCAAGGTGCCGCCCGGAACCAAGCACGGCACGTTGCAGCGGCTGCGCGGCGAGGGGGCACCGAAACCGAGCGGGTCGGACCGCGGCGACATCCGCTACCGGCTCGAGATCGAGGTGCCGAAGGAGCTGAGCGAGGAGCAGCGAGAGGCCGTCGACAAGCTCGCCGATGCCCTCAACGGCGCCGACCCCCGCGCCGAGCTGCTGCGGAGGGCCGCCCGATGAGATCGCGTGGTTCTTTAGTTACCGGATACGTCCATAAGGAACCACGCGATGTTGGGGTGGGGTGGTGAACGCGCGGCGCGAACGGATCGAGATCTCGGTCGAGGACGACCGCGGCGTCTTCATGATCTCGGTCGCCGCCGAGCTCGCCCACATGCACCCGCAGACGCTGCGCATGTACGAGACGCGCGGCCTGATCGAGCCGCAGCGCTCGGCGAAGAACACCCGCCTCTACTCGCAGCGCGACGTCGAACGACTGAAGCACATCCAGCGGCTCACCTCCGAGCTCGGCCTCAACCTGGCCGGAGTGGAAATCGTCCTGGAGATGGAAGCAGAGGTGGAAAGGATGAGGGCCAAGATGGAGCGGATGCGGCGCCACGCCGCGGAGCTCGAAGGCAGGATTTCGAGGGAAGGACTCTGATGCAACCCGACAGGTTCACCGTCAAGTCCCAGGAAGCGGTTGCCGCGGCGCAGGCACTCGCCGCGGAGCGGCGCAACTCCGAGATCGCCCCAGCCCACCTGTTGGTGGCCCTGGTGCGCCAGGACGACGGCCTCGTCGTGCCGATCCTGCAGAAGCTGAGCGCGGACGTCGATGCCGTCACCGCGCGGGCCGTACAGGCGGTCGAGGCGCTGCCGAAACTGGCCGAGGCCACCGAGGTCCGTCCCTCGTCGGCCTTCATCAAGACCCTGCAGCAGGCCGAGAGCGAGATGGCGAAGCTCGGCGACGAGTACATCTCGACCGAGCACATCCTGCTCGCCCTCGCCGACAGGGGCTCGGGCGTCGCCGACGTCCTCCCCGACCGCAGCTCGCTGGAGAAGGCGGTCGCCGAGGTGCGCGGCCCGCACAAGGTGACCTCGCCCAACCCCGAGGACAGCATGCAGGCGCTGGAGAAATTCGGCCGCGACCTGACCGCCGAGGCTGCAGCGGGGAAGCTCGACCCGGTGATCGGCCGCGACGAGGAGATCCGCCGGGTCATTCAAGTTCTCTCGCGCCGCACCAAGAACAACCCGGTGCTGATCGGCGACCCCGGCGTCGGCAAGACGGCGATCGTCGAGGGGCTGGCGCAGCGGATCGTCGACGGCGACGTGCCGGAGAGCCTGCGCGACCGGCGCGTGATCGCGCTCGACATCGGCTCGCTGCTGGCCGGGGCGAAATACCGCGGCGAGTTCGAGGAGCGGCTGAAAGCGGTGCTCGCCGAGGTGCAGGAGGCGGCGGGCCAGATCGTCCTCTTCCTCGACGAGCTGCACACGATCGTCGGCGCCGGTGCCGCCGAAGGCGCGGTCGACGCCGCCAACCTCCTGAAGCCGATGCTGGCGCGGGGCGAGCTGCGCGCGGTCGGCGCGACCACGCTCGACGAGTACCGCGAGCACATCGAGAAGGACGCCGCGCTGGAGCGGCGCTTCCAGCCGGTGCTCGTCGGCGAGCCGGACATCGGCGACACGATCGCGATCCTGCGCGGCCTCAAGGAGCGCTACGAAGTCCACCACGGCGTGCGGATCACCGACTCGGCGGTCGTCGCCGCGGCGACCCTCTCCGAGCGCTACATCGCCGACCGCTTCCTGCCCGACAAGGCGATCGACCTGATCGACGAGGCGGCCTCGCGGCTGAAGATCGAGATCGACTCGATGCCGACCGAGATCGACGAGGTAGAGCGACGGGTGCAGCAGCTCGAGATCGAGCGCGAGGCATTGAAGAAGGAGAGCGACGATGCCTCGAAGGCGCGCCTGGAGGCGATCGAGGCCGAGCTGGCCGAGCTGCGCGAGAGCTCGGCCGAGATGAAAGCGCGCTGGCAGAACGAGAAGGAGGCGATCGAGGCGATCAAAGCCGCCAAGGCCGAGCTCGAGGAGGTCAGCCGCGAAGCCGAGCGGGCCGAGCGCGAGGCCGATCTGGAGACCGCGGCGAAGCTGCGCTACGGGCAGATCCCGGAGCTGGAGAAGAAGATCGCCGAGGGCGAGGCGAGGCTGGCCGAGCTGCACGCCGAGAGCGGCTCGATGCTGGCCGACGAGGTGACCGAGGAGGACGTCGCCGAGGTGGTCGCCAAATGGACCGGCATCCCGGTCAGCCGGCTGATGGAGGGCGAGGTCGAGAAGCTGATCCAGATGGAGGAGCGCCTGCACGAGCGGGTGATCGGCCAGGACGAGGCGATCGAGGCGGTCTCGGGCGCGCTGCGCCGCTCCCGCGCCGGCCTCTCCGACCCCAACCGGCCGATCGGCTCCTTCCTCTTCCTCGGCCCGACCGGGGTCGGCAAGACCGAGCTGGCCAAGGCCTTGACCGAGCTGATGTTCGACTCCGAGGGGGCGATCGTCCGCCTCGACATGTCGGAGTACATGGAGAAGCACACGGTGGCACGGCTGATCGGCGCCCCGCCCGGCTACGTCGGCTACGAAGAGGGCGGGCAGCTGACCGAGGCGGTGCGGCGGCGGCCCTACGCGGTGGTGCTGCTCGACGAGATCGAGAAGGCCCACCCCGACGTCTTCAACACGCTGCTGCAGATCATGGACGACGGCCGCCTCACCGACGGCCAGGGGCGCACGGTCAGCTTCACCAACACGGTCTTGATCATGACCTCCAACGTCGGCAGCGACCGGATCGTCGCCGAGTCGGTCGACGAGAAGATCCGCGAGCAGATCGAAGAGGTGCTGGCGGCGACCTTCAAGCCGGAGTTCCTCAACCGGATCGACGACACGGTGATCTTCCACCGTCTCTCCAAGGCCGACATCGGCCGCATCGTCGAGCTGCAGGTGGAGCAACTGGTCGGACGGGTGCGCGAGCGCGGCATCGAGGTCGAGTTGACGGGTGACGCGCGGACGCTGCTCGGCAACCTCGGCTACGACCCGACCTACGGCGCCCGACCGCTGAAGCGGGTGATCCAGAAGCAGCTGATCGACAAGCTGGCGCTGAAGATCCTCGAGGGCGAGTTCGGCGAGGGCGACACGGTGCGGGTCGACGCGGCCGATGGCGAGCTGGTGTTCGAGAAGGCGTCCCAGCCGACCGCTGCCGCGGCCTGAGAGTCGCCTACGACCAAAGACCCGCCACCGGCACCGCCCAGAGCCGCTCTCCAAAGGGAAGCGTCTCCGCACCGGTATTCAGAACCACACCGGCCTTGAAACGGAGGCGACGAAATTCTCGAATAGCAAGCCCGCCATCCCCGTCTCGTCGGCGACGAACCGGTCTTCCTCGTATCCGGCGAGTTGGCAGGCGAGACCGCTGTGCGAGATTAACAGCGGTAGATCGCGTTCCTCGATGAATCTCGTCGGATCGGCGTTTGCCGCGGCCCGCGCCGCCGCCTCGTCAAGAGAGACCATGTGGGTACCTCACAAACGCGCAGAGAAAGCCTGGCGGGACGCGCACCGCGTCGATTTGCAGGCACTCGCGTTTGATACGCGAGTGCTTGTATTTCCGTCAATTCCAGGGTTCCCGTTTATATGCCGCTCAAGTTCGGCTGCTAAGCAGGACCGAATGGGCCGGCCTGGGATACGCAAACCAAATAGCCGGACTACAGGTTTAGGACGCAGAATCCGACGTAAGCTGTTGTGGGCTTCAAACAGATGTTGAGACGACGTCAGATCAACGGGAATCCGAAGGGGCGCAGCGTGCGCTTCTTGCTTGGCGTTGCCGACGCTGTTCGCTGGCCCTTCGAGCGGCTCGCCTGGTCGGTCGAGCGGGGTGTGCTCTGGCCGCTGCGCGAGCGCTTCGCCGGACGGCACCCGTCCGGACACCGCGCTGGGGCTGCCGCTCTGGGCGCGATCGCCATCGCCGCGATCCTGGTGGGCGTCCTCCTGCTTCCCAACCAGGGCACCCAGACTCCCGAGCAAACCGCCGCGCCGACCCGGGTTGCGATTGCGACGCCTGAGCCCGCACCGCCGACTGAGCCCAAGGGCCCGGTGCTGAAGGGGGCCACGCCCAAGTTCGACGTTGCCGGCGGCGTGGGGGTCGCGAAGTCCGCGAGCGACGCCCCGAACGCGACGAACGCGACTGCCGACGACGAAACCGACCCGAGCACCGCGGGGGAACCTGGCGAAGAAGCAGCCGCCACCGCCTCGAGCAGGAAACCGGTCCCGGCCGGCCCGGCGGCGATGAAAGTCGCCCGACGCTTCTCCGAGGCCTTCGTCTTCTACGAGGTCGGCGAGCGGCCGGCACGGGCGAAGACGGTCTTCACCGAAACGGCAACGCCGGAACTGGCCGCGGCGCTCGGCGAACGGCCGCCGCGTCAGCCGGCCGAAGCGGAGGTTCCGAAGGCCCGCGTCCTCAACATAGTTCCCGGTCCCCGCGCCGGCAGGGCCTACACGGTCAGCGTCTCGATGCTGCGGGTCGGCCTGACCACCGAGCTGCGGCTCGAGCTGAACAAACTGCACGGCGCATGGGTCGTAACGGACGTGCGCGGATGAGGCAGCGACTGGCCAAGGCCCTCGCCGGAGCCGCGCTGGGCCTCGCGCTCAGCGCACCGGCGGCGCTCGCCGAAGGCACGATCGCGCCGGTATCGCCTGCAGGGGCCGACGAAGGACCAGCGGCGAGCCAGACCGAAGCGCCGGCTCCGGCGGTGCAACAGGGCGACACGCTGACCGTCCCGCCGTCCGCCCCCGAACCGTCGAAGAGCAGCGGCGGTGTTGCCGCTAAACCCGCGCCGGAACCGGAGCCTCAGGCGAAAGAGGAACCCGAAGGCGAGGAAGGTGGTGGCGTAGCGCCCACCGTCCCGCCGTCCTTCTCCGTCCCCCTCCTGCCCGGGTCGAGCTGCGCGCCCTCCGGCGTGCCGGCCGTGCTGATTCCGATCTACCAGCGAGCCTCCGCCGCCTACGGGCTCGGACCGCAGGGCCCGAGCGTGCTCGCCGCGATCAACGGGATCGAGACGGCGTTCGGGACCAACCTCAACGTCTCCTCGGCCGGGGCGGTCGGCTGGATGCAGTTCATGCCCGAAACCTGGGCCGGCTACGGGGTCGACGCCAATGGCGACGGCGTCGCCGATCCCTACGACCCCGAGGACGCGATCCACGCCGCCGCCAGCTACCTGCGGGCCTCCGGAGCGCCGGCCGACTGGTACGGCGCCGTCTTCGCCTACAACCACGCCGACTGGTACGTCGCCGAGGTGCTGGCCAACGCGCAGTGCTACGGGCAGCTGGGCAACGCCATCGCCGGCGCCTTCGAACTGACGCCGAAGCTGAAGGTGCTGAGCTGCAACACGGCGAAGCCGTGGCGCAAACGGGTGCCGGCCGCCTACCTCGACGCCTTCGA
Organism: Solirubrobacterales bacterium; assembly: GCA_035704205.1. Taxonomy (GTDB): domain Bacteria; phylum Actinomycetota; class Thermoleophilia; order Solirubrobacterales; family 70-9; genus VRUE01. The sequence continues at coordinate 6,713 of DASSXC010000161.1, forward strand.
GGGGGCTGCCGCCCGCTACGACCTCGGCCGCCGCGGCGTCTGGGCGCTGGCCGCGGTCGCCCGCCTCGAGTCGGACTTCGGGCGGGGGATGTCGAAGGCCGAGCTTCGCCGTTACGGCGCGCTTGGCCTTGTCGGCGAGGAGTGGAAGGAGTACGCGGTCGACGGCGATGGCGATGGCCGCATCCGCCGCGGGGACCCAGCCGACTCGGCCGCGACCCTGGCGCGGTTGATCTGGTCCCAGGGCGGCCTCAACGCCGGCCTGTTCGAGCACAACCACGCCAAGTGGTACGTCGACGCGGTCCTCGGCGAGGCCGAACAGATCGAAGGTAAGTGCGAGGTCAGTACGGTCGACTGGGCGCTGGCACTGCCCAATGCAGTGCTGGCGCCGATCAACTGGGACAACCTGACGCTCTCCAATGACCTCGAGAAACAGGACCTCGACAGCGGCGCGATCGACCCGCGCATCGTCGGCCTGCTCGGCGCGATCACCCAGTCGCACCAGATCACGATCTCCTCACTGCGCTCCGACCACTCCCAGTACACGGTCGACGGCGGGGTCTCCAACCATTACTACGGGCGGGCGATGGACATCGCCGCCGTGGACGGCGTCTCCTGCACGGACACGGCTCCAACGGCTCCGTGCGCTCAGCTTGCGACGACGCTCTCGCAGCTGCCGGCTCCGGCGATGCCGACGGAGCTGATCTACTGCTTCGACGTGGATGGTCCGGGGCCGGCGTTCGCTCGCTCGGACCACTGCGATCACGTGCACGCCGGTTACGACGGGTAAGGGTCGAGCCGTTCAGGGGGCAGGGGGTCTGGGGTGTCCCTCCTGCTTGCTGGGTTTTTCGCCTTTGAGCTTGCGGCCGTCCGAGATTGGGGTTGGGGCGAAAAACGGACGCCGCTGCGCTGGAGGGACACCCCAGACCCCCTGCTGACGCCGAAGCGTTTAGCCCCCTTCCGCGGCCGGTGGGATTAGCGTAGGCTCGAATTCCCCCGCTGAGCGTGCAAAGGAGATAGCTATGCCTACTTACGTGATGCTGACCAACTTGACCGCTGAGGGTGTTCGGACGCTTAAGAACAACCCTGGCCGTGTTGCCGAGGTGAACAAGGAGGTTGAACAGATCGGGGCCAAAGTTCAGGCTCAGTACGCGACGCTCGGGCAGTACGACTTCGTGACGATCGTCGAGGCTCCCGACGAGAAGACCATGGCGAAGGTGTCCGTGGAGCTGGGGTCGCGCGGGACCATGACCAGCCAGACGCTTACGGCCATGCCGGCGGACGAGCTGTCCGACTCGCTCTAGGGTCCGAGCTTGAAGGTTCTTGTCGTAGGGGGTGGTGGGCGCGAGCACGCGATGGTGCGGGCCTTTGCGCGCTCTCGCCACGCTCCCGAGCTGATTTGTGCTCCTGGCAATGCTGGGATCGCCGCCGATGCCGAGTGCTTGCCGGACGTTGGAGCTGATGACGTCGAGGCGATCGTTGCGGCCGCGCGGGAGCGGACTGTGGATCTCGTTGCGGTCGGGCCGGAGGCGCCACTCGTTGCCGGTCTGGTCGATGCTCTGGAGGAGGCGGGAATCGCCGCATTTGGGCCGAGCGCTGCGGCGGCGGAGCTGGAGGGTTCGAAGGCGTTTGCCAAGCAGGTGATGGCGGAGGCCGGAGTGCCGACTGCCTCCCACGTGCTGCTGCGGAGCCGCGAGGAAGCGCTCGAGCAGCTTGCCCGGGCCTCCTACCCGGCGGTGCTGAAGGCCGACGGCCTGGCGGCGGGCAAGGGTGTGATCGTCTGCGCCTCCGAAGCCGAGGCGCGCGAGGCGGTCGAGGTCTTCTTCGGCGAGCGGCGCTTCGGCGAGACGACCGTCGTGCTGGAGGAGTTCCTCGAGGGCGAAGAGCTCTCGCTGCTCGCCCTCTGCGACGGCGAGAACGTCGTGCCGCTGGCGCCGGCGCAGGACTACAAGCGGATCTTCGACGGCGACGAGGGACCCAACACCGGCGGCATGGGCAGCTACTCGCCGGTGCCGGGCTTCGGCCCGGACGAGGTCGACGCGATCGTCGACTCTGTGCACCGTCCGGTCGTCGCCGCGATGGCCGCCCGCGGCGTGCCCTTCCGCGGCGTCCTCTACGCCGGGCTGATGGTGGGAGCCGAGGGGCCGAGAGTGCTCGAGTTCAACACTCGCTTCGGCGACCCCGAGACGCAGGCCGTGCTGCCGCGGCTGCGCTCCGACCTGCTCGACCTCTGTCTGGCGGCGCGCGAGCCGGGTGGCCTCGCCGGCACCGAGGCGGAGTTCGGCGAGGACTGGGCGGTCACGCTGGTCCTCGCCTCGGCCGGCTACCCCGAGTCGTCCTCGAAGGGGGACGTGATCGGTGGGCTCGACGCGGCGGCGGAGCTGGCCGAGGTGACCCATGCGGGGACCGCGGAGCGCGACGCTGAGATCGTCACGGCCGGCGGGCGGGTGCTCAACGTCACCGCGCTGGGGCCGAGTCCCGCCGCAGCGCGCGATCGTGCGTACGATGCCGCCAGCCGGATCAGCTTCGATGGAATGCAGATCCGTTCCGACATCGCCGCGCGCGCGGTCGAGCGGGTACCCAGTTGACGACGAACGATTAGAGAGGAAGGGATGAGCGAGATCTCAGAGGAGCCGCAGCCGACCGGGCTGACGACGATGCCGGCGGTGGAGGAGGCATTCGAGGAGATCGACGTCGACGAGCCCCACGTCGGGATCATCATGGGCTCGAAAAACGACAAGCCCAAGATGCAGCCGGCCGGCGCCGTCCTGCAAGACGCCGGCATCCGCTACGAGGTGCGGGTGATGAGCGCCCACCGCGACCCCGAGCAGGTTCGCGAGTACTGCCACAGCGCGCGCATGCGCGGCATCAAGGTGATCATCGCCGGCGCCGGCATGTCGGCCGCGCTGCCCGGCGTCGCCGCCGCCCATACCGACCTGCCGGTGATCGGGGTGCCGATCCTCGGCAAGAGCCTGGGGGGGCTCGACGCGCTGCTTTCGGCGGTGCAGATGCCGCCGGGGGTGCCGGTTGCCTGCGTGGCCGTGGACGGGGCTAAAAACGCCGGCTTGCTGGCGATTCGGATCATCAGCGTATGACCCGCAGCCACCCGGCGGGCGGGTCCTGTCACCGGGGTAGGGGTG
>DASSXC010000162.1:0-5593 GCA_035704205.1 Solirubrobacterales bacterium
ACTGAGGCGAAGAGAAAGGTCGCCGCGACTGCGGCGAGCAGGGCGATGCGGCCAATGCCCTTTGCCCGGCGCGGGGTCGGTCCTGCGGACGATGCCTTCGCGTGGCGTCTCACGTAGCTCTCTCCTTGTCCCTCGAGCCCTCTGCCGGCCGCCTTCCCTGGGCGGCCCCTGTGGCGAGCTCGGTATGTATTCCCTGTATTGCCGAGCGGTTGCAGTCAGTTCCTAGAAGGTGCTGCCTGTACCGCCGACAGCGCTAGGAAAGCACTCCGTCAGGGGGTTGTCAAGCAAAGTTCCCAAAAGAGAAAAAGCGTTCCTAGATGCGTTCCCAGGAGGGATGGAGGCGTACCGAAGGCGCTCTGACTAGAGCTGGGTGGCGATGACGCCGGCGAAGCCGGCGATCAGAGTGGCGATCGTGCCGCCGGCGATCTGCAGCAGCGTTCGGTGGAGGCCGTCGAGCCGATCGTTGACGCGATGCAGTTCGGCGTCCACTTTGTCGAAGCGCCTGTTGACCTCATCGCGGAAATCGTCCAGGCGCTCGTCGGTCCAGCTCTCTCTCATCCTGTACATGGTTGCAGACACTAAGACAACTCGTTGCGCGAATGGTGCGCACAAGCAAAATCTTCGGCGTCAGCTTTGTGACGAAACAGTCGCGGCGAGGCGACTGGCCTCTGCCGGGCCGAGGTAGGGGAGGAGGACCAGCTCGGCGCAATCGGGGAGGAGGTCCTCGAGTTGCTCGGCTTCGCCGGCGGCGACCTTGCGGTGAGCCAGAGAGACGAGGGAGCCGATGGTCGAGTCCTCGGTGGAGTCGGGGAGGCGCCTGCCCCCGGGACGCTCCGCGCGGCCCATGCGCAGCAGGGGAGCGATCTCTCCCACCGCCTCGTTGAAGCGCGCACTCACCGCCGGACCGGCGCTGCGCGATTCGACCAGGACAAGCCGCGCCAGGTCGGGCTCGGCGGCGAGGAAGGCGAGCACGGCGCGGGCGGCGACGATCGCCTGCCGCGGCCATCCCTCGACCCCGTCGACGGCCTCGGCGACCAGCTCGCGCAGGTGCCCCACAACCACCTCGAAGGCGGCGAGGAAGCACTGCTCCTTGCTCTCGAAGTTGGCGTAGAAGACGCGGCGGGAAACCTTGGCGTGCTTGACGACGTCGGTCAGGGTCACCGCGGCATAGCCCTTTTCGGCCACCGCTTCGGCCAGGCCGGCGATCAGCCGCTCGCGCTGGTGGTGGGCGACCTGCTCGCGGCTGTAGCCGTGGCGGCCGGCGGGGAGGGGTCCTAGCTCATCGGCGGGCATTGAACCGTCAGGCGATCGAGGGTTGGGCAGCTTGCCTGCGGCGAATGAAGTCGGCGAAACCGGGCACGGTGAAGGCGACCTGGCCCCGGGCGGGGCTGTAGATCAAGCCATCCTCGATCAACCCGTCGCGAATCGTCGCGGTCGCCTTATGGCCGCCGAATTCCGCGGCCACCGCACCGCTGCTGACCGGCCCGTCGCCCAAGGCCGCCATCGCGGCCATGTACTCCCTCGACCTGCCGCTGGCCCGTCCCCATCGCCCCATATAGAAGTCGATTTCAAGCTTGTCTCGGCCATGCGCAAGCGCGGTCTCGACCAGGTCCTCGCCGATATGCGGATCGGTCGCAGCTTCCCAGAGCTCATAACCGAACAGCTGAATGAAGTACGGGTAGCCCCCACACGCCGTGAGCAGCGCGTCCAGCGCGGAGCGCTCGACTTCGAAGTCTGCCACCGCCGCGCGGGCTGGTTCGAGCAACGCGGCTTCGGCCGCGCTTGCGGACAGAGGGCCGAGTTGCCGGTAGCTGAAGAGACGCTCGGCGTAGGTCTTGGCCGCCAGAAGCTGGTCGCGGAGCGAGGGAAGACCGGCAATCAGCAGAGCGAGAGGCAACTCTCGCTTCGAGAGCTCGTGAGCGGCGCCGCACAACGCCTCGAGTGCAGCCGGCTCGGCTTGCTGCAACTCATCGAGAAGGAACAACACGCCGGTGTCGGTGTCGCGGGCGGTTTCCCCGAGCACCCGGCAGAGGTCGACTAGGTCCGTCTCCAATCTGGCCGCATCCCGTCGGCCGACATCGAGGCTGACCTCGATCCCGGATTCAGGCTCTCGCACGCCGATTCGGCGGATCATCGCAGCGAGGCGCGAGAGTGTCTCGCGGACCGCGCCCCTATGTTCCAACTGATGCAGAGCTGCCCATGCACGATCGGCGAGGGCGGACCTGAAGCCCACATCAGCGCGGGACTCCAGACTCTGCACGATCCAGCCTCGGTCCTGCGCCATCTCCTCGCCCGCCCGGAGCAGAGCAGTCTTGCCGACACCGCGAAGCCCCGTCAGAACGATGCTGCGATCTCCTCGTCCCAACGCGAGCCTTCCGATCATCGTCGAGATCGCCGTGAGCTCGCTCTCGCGCCCCGAGAGAGTCGGGGGTGGCACCCCGGCTCCAGGTCGGTATGGGTTGAGGAGCGGATCCATAGACTAGTCGATACTAGTTGATACTAGATAAACAGCGCTAGTATTTCCTAGACAACGCTAGTATGGCCGACTTTGACTAGGCGGAGATCGCGTCGGCGACCTCGCCGGCCTCCCGCGCCGCCTCGTCCTCGCCGACGTAGGGGCGGAGGACGAACTCGAGGGTCTCGGGCAGGAGGCCGCGCAGCTTGTCGGCTTCGCCGGCGACGAGGCGCTGGCCGAGGACCCAGACGATGCCGCCGGCCAGCGTCTCCTCGAGGCTCTCCGGCAGCTCCGCCTGGCGCGGGTTGAGCTCGCGGCCGGGACGCAGCAGTGGCGCCAGCCGTTTCAGCGCCGCCTCGTGCTTCGCCGCCGCCTCGGGCCCGGCGGCGACCGCCTCGACCAGGGCGGCGCGGGCCGCGGCCGGGTGAGCGGCGACGTCCTCGAAGAGGACGCCGAGCGCCGCGCCGACCCGATCGGTCCACGGTCCTTCTTCACGCTGGTAGGCGTCTTCGACCCTGGCCACCGTGCGATCGGTCGCGGCATCCAGCAGCGCCAGGAAGGCCGCCTCCTTGTCGGCGTAGTGCTTGTAGAAGGTCGCGTAGCCGACCTTGGCCCGGCGGACGATCTCCTCCATCGTCGTCTCCTGGTAGCCCTGCTCGGCGATCAGCTCGGCGGTCGCCTCGAGAATGCGGCGGCGCTGGTCGGCTGCCGCGGCGTCGCGACTCACCGGCTCGGGGCCGGGTGGCTGCCGCGAGGCCTTTCCTGGCAGGGCTCGCATGAACCCAGGATAGCGTCAGTTCCCATTGGTACGAAACTGGTACTTGAGTTAGGGAAAGTTCCCAAACATAAGCTATGGTGTCCCGAATGGAAGCACCGGGGCCACTGCGCGCAGTCCGCTCGTGGGAGGAGGTCCTCCCGGACCGCAAGGCCGACGACGCCGTGCTCGAGGCGATGCTGCTGACGGCGGGTGAGCGAGGCTATGCGAACGCCACCGTGAAAGAGGTCGCGGAGCGCGCCCGGATCACCGAGGACCGCTTCCACCGCCGCTTCGGCAGCAGGGAGGCCTGCTTCGCGCGCGCCTACGAGGAGGCGGCCGAGCGCCTCGCCGCCGAGCTGCTCGAGGCCTGCCGGGAGGAGGCGAGCTGGCGTGACGGATTCCGCGCCGGCCTGGCCGAGCTGCTGCGCTTCGTCGCCGAGCAGCCGCTCCTGGCCAGGGCGCTGCTGATCGAGGTGCGCGCCGCCCGGGGCGATGCCTGGGCGGCCCACCAGCGCCAGGTGGAGCGCCTCACCACCGTCCTCGACAGCGCCCGCCACGAGCCGGGCGCCCGCCCCCGCGCGAACCCGATGACCGCCGGCTTCGTCGCCGGCGCGATCGAGGAATCGCTCAGCATCGAGCTCGCCGCCGGCCGCGCCGCGGGAGTCCAGCTCCTCCTCGACGACCTGACCCGCCTCGCCTTCCTGCAGCTCTTCGGCGAGGAGTAGAGAGGGATCAGAAGATCTCCTCGGCGGTGATCGCCAGGACCCCATCGGCCCTGTCGACCCGCTCCCGAGCGCCGATCGCATAGCGAGGCTTCGGCGCAAGCCGAGACAGCACCCCCGACCTTCGTTCCAGCTCCCCGCGCAGCCGCGCCCCGTTGACGCGTTTGGCCCACTTCGCCTCCCCCAGCAGGACGGCCTGGCGCCCGCGACCGGCAAGGCCGACCGCGTCTATCTCCGCCGGGTCGTCGGCGCTCGTCCAGAACGGCCCGATCGCCACGATGTCGTCGCCGAGCTCGCCGGCTGCCGCGAGCCTTCGCAGGTGATCGCGGAAGGCTTCCTCCCAAGGGCCGCCCATGTGGTCGTCCAGAGAGCCGAGCAGGACCGGGAGAATGCTCTGCCCCAAGCCCCGCTCGATCTCCGGCCGGTACCTGTCGAGCACGCCGAGCCAGAAGGCGAGGAAGTTGTCGGCGATCCGGTAGATGCGCCTGCGAGTGCGCCGCGGGTCCTCGGTCACCGGCACGACGCGGTCGACCAAGCGCAGGGCGACGAGCTTGTCGAGGGTTCGGGTGGGATCCGCGCGCACCGCCTGCTCGATCTCGTTGAAGCGCGTGCGCCCGGTGGCGATCGCGTAGAGGACCAGGCGAGCCAGCTCGCCCCCCTCTCCCTCGGTGGCAAGGACCAGCTGCCCCTCGGTGAGGAGCTGACCACCGGGAGTGCAGGCGAGGCGGGCAAGATTGGCACGGGGGCCCGCGCTCTGATCCCACCACCTCAGGTACAGGGGCGTGCCGCCGACCAGCCCCCATACCAAGGCGCGCTGCGCGGGCTGCAGAGCAGGCAGCATCTGGGCCGCCTCGTGGGGACGGAAGGGGTGGAGCAGGAGCGACAGATCGAGACGGCCGTAGAGGGGCGATCGCTCCTCCTGCATCGCCTCCATCGTCCTCACGGCCGAGCCGCAGAGCAGGAGCTTCAACCTGGTGCGGGAGCCGATCCGGTCCCACGCGGCGCGAATCAGGCTCGGCAGCTCGGGCGAAGTCTCGATCATGGCCGGGAACTCGTCGAGGACGAGCAAGACCGGCCGATCCCCGGCGGCAAGCGCCAGGGTCTCGAGGGCGTCATCCCAGTCGACGAAGGGTCGGGCGGTGAGATCCCGGATCCCGTCGCCCAGAAGCGGCTCCGCCGCCCGGGCAAGTGCCGCGAGCTCAGCGGTCGCGGGTCGGCCGCCGCCGGTGTGGAAGACGGCCGCCCGCTCTGCGGCGAAGTGCTGGATCAACGCCGTCTTGCCCACCCGTCGCCGTCCCCAGACGACGCCCAGCGACGCCTCCTTGCGTGTCCACCACGACTGGAGCTGCTCCAGCTCGGCGTGCCGGTTTACAAACATGTCGAAAGCTTACCGACGTTGGATGTCGGCGACGTTGGATGTCGGCGACGTTGGATGTCGCCTACCGACTCCGCCGAGATATACGCTGCGGCCATGGACCGGGGCGACTCCTGCGCTGAGCTGCTGGCGGCGCACTTCGGAGAGGAGCGTCACCTGGCCGTGGGGTTGGATCCCGCCCTTGGACGGATTCCGCGGTCGGTCGCGCCCGGAGCGGCGCCGGCTGAGCGGGTGATCGAGTTCAACCGCGCGATCGTCGAGGCGACCGCCGACCTCGCCGCGGC
>DASSXC010000163.1:0-4450 GCA_035704205.1 Solirubrobacterales bacterium
CTACGTGCACGAGGACGACTTTGCTGGACCGCTCGACCAAGCGGTCCGCGACGCGGGGCTATCGGACGTCGCGGAAGGAGGGCGCATCATCTTCTTTCCGGCCACCGACAGCGTTTTCGCTCTGGCTCAGCAGAAAGCGAGCGGACCGATCGTGAGTCCACCCCGTGTCTACGCGGATCTCCTCTGGCTTGGAGGTCGCGGCGTCGATGCAGCCGAGCACCTGAAGGCCGAGGTGCTGGATCGCCGGATGCCAACCGATGGGCCCGAGGCACCACCGGGACTGGTCAGATGGGAGAGAGACTGTCGCAAGCGTCTCACTTCTCTGACCGAGAGCCGGCCAGCTCTTGCCGAGCACTACGCGCGCGGAACTTGGTCGTCCAGCTACCGCCTGGTGGGGGTTCCGGACCGGCCAGACCTGAGGAAGTTCATGGCTATCTTGCGCGAAGTAGCGGGCCATGAGACTGGCTGGCCAGCTTGGTGGGTCCCTTCCTCCGCCGACGTCAGGCCGCAGCCGGTGGCTGGAGCGATCGAGTGCTGGTTCGATGCGGACGCCCTCGCCGAATGGGCCGAGGCCGACTACTGGCGCGCGGACCCCGAGGGAAGGCTCTTCTTGATCAGGGCCTATCAGGAGGACGCCCCAAGAGAAGAATTGACTCGAGAGCCTGGAACGAGGTTTGACCTGACCCTGCCGATCTGGCGCACGGGCGAGTGCCTGCTGCACGCCGAACGCCTGGCGCGCCGTCTCGATGCGGACAGCATTCAGTTCATGATGCGCTGGACCGACCTCGAGGGCCGTCGTCTGGCCGCTTTGGCGGATCGCCAATGGAAGATGCCCCCCACCCCCCCAGCAGCCGAGGACGAGGTGATTTCTTACCTCGAAGTCCACCCGGAGCAGATCCGCACTGGCCTAGCCGACGTCGTTCGCGAGTTGGTGGACCCGCTTTACGCGAGGTTTGACTTCTTTGAGCCCCCCTCCGACATCTACGAGGAGGAGCTCGCGGAGATGCGCAGCGGATCCAGACAGGAGGCGGATCGTTGATCGAGCAAGAACTGGAGCGCTCGCCCGAGGCTCGCCGGCTTGCGGAACAGGCGCTGGCGTGCTTGCTGCACGGCCTTGACGATGACGATCTGGAGATCGTCGTCCTCGGTGGGCTCGTGCCGGAGATCCTGACCCAGGGCCAGGACCCGCCCGCGCCGCCACACCTCGGCACCACCGACGTCGACCTGCTTCTCGTCACGCATCTCCCCACCGATCGAGATGCCGGGTCTATAGAGAGAAGCCTGAAGGCGATGGACTTCGCCCCTGTCGATGGATGGCGATGGCGCGGGCGCATCGATCGGCACGCCGTGAAGCGCGATTTGCTCGGCTCGGTGGCTACCTTCTGTCTAAGTGCGTCGCTGCCCGCCACCGGGGATCTGAAAAGGACTTCTACGACCTCGCCTACGTACTCCTGCACAATCGGTCCGGCGGACCGAAAGAGGCTGCCGAAGAGATTCAGGGCGGAGACCTGCGGCCTGCGGTCGGCGAGCTGCGGTCGACCCTGATCGAGGTTCGGGAGCGTTACAGGACCCCAAACTCGGTCGGGTCATCCGCATACGCCACCCAGATGCTTCACATCGAACCGGATCTCAACGAGGCTGAGCTGCGAGCCGACGCAGTCGCGGCGATCGGTGAGTTCATCGACGCGCTCGACGGCTCGCACGCTCGGAGCGGCTAGGAAGCCTCGCCCGACTGGCGCAGCAGCGTGGCGGTGGTCTGCTCGAGGACGCGGCGCCAGGCCGAGTTCTGCTCCGGCTCCTCTTCGGCCGCCCGCTCGACGGCGCGGCGCACCCGGCGCTCGGAGATCTCGAGGCCGTGCCGCTCGGCGATCTCCTGGTAGCGATCGTAGTCCTGGGCGAGCGTGGCGGTGACCGACTCGAAGCCGTGGCGGGCGATCTTGAGGCGGCGTGAGTAGTCCATGATCGGCGTGCCGAACATCAGCTCGTCGTTGGGCTCGGGCTCGACCAGGATGATGTCGACGCCCTTGTATTTCTCCTGCCACTGCTCCACAGCCTGGTGCAGGCGGGCGTGGGCGATCAGCCGGAAGGCCTGGTTGGCGATTGCCGGCATACCCATGTCGGCGACCCGGCGCACGCGGGTGCCGAAGACGGTCGGGATCGTCTGCTCGAAGTCGTTTACGTAAGGAACAAGCGGGTTCACGACGACGATGAACTTGGCGCCCTTTGCGACCGCGATGTCGACGTTGGTGGTCGAGCGGATGCCCCCGTCGACGAGCTGGCGACCCTTGAGGTCGACGGGCTTGTAGACGATCGGCAGGGCGGTCGAGCACTCGATCGCCTTGGAGATCGGCACGTCGTCCCAGCCGGGTTCGCCGAAGACGAGCCGCTCGCAGGTGTCCAGGTCGGTCGCGGTCAGGTACAGCTCGTGCTCGAGCAGGCGGAAGTCGTCGACCCGGCCGGCGTCCGCCAGGGCCTGCGCTACGTAGTCGGCGACGCCGGCGTTCGAGTAGAGGCCGGCGGGCAGCGCCTCGGCGAGGCCGACGCCGATGTCGATCGCCGAGAAATCGCCCATCCCGACCAGGCGGCGCACCAGCTCGGCCGTGCGCAGCGGCAGCATCGCCGCCTTCTGCAGGAAGCCGAGGTAGTTGAACTTGAGCACCTTGTCGAGGTCGAGATCCTCGAACTCCGATGGCTCCCGCTTGTTGATCACCTGCATCATTTCGTCGGGGGTCACGCCGTTGGCGAGCATCGTCGCGACGAAGGAGCCGGCGCTGGTGCCGACGTAGACGTCGAAGTTGTTGACGGTGCTGTTGACGGCGAGCAGGTCGAGGGCGCGCAGGGCGCCGATCTCGTAGACGCCGCCGGTGAAGCCGCCGCCGCCCAGCACCAGGGCGGTCTTCGAGGGGCGTTTGCGACCCTTGCCGCGTTTGCGGCGGGTTGGGGCCTCTATGTCTACGACCTTGCCCATAAACATGGATTATCCCAGAAGGGTCGGGCGGGCAGGCAGAGGGAGGGCAGGGGGTGTCCCCGCGTTGCTGGGTTTTTCGCCGGGAGACGTTGAAGCTGGCGCCCTCCAGGTTTGCGGGGCGAAAAAGAGGACGCCGCTGCCGCGGGGACACCCCCTGCCCTCCCTCATCAGCCGGGACGGCCGCTACCTTCGGCGACTGTTGTGTTGCTACGGAGGATGAGACGAGCTGCTGTTTCCTTAGCTGCGCTGGCGCTGTTGCTGCTGCCCGCGGCGGCTGGTGCTGCTGGCAATAGCTGCCAGCAGATGCGGGAGCGGTTGGTCGATGGGGGTGGGGCCGCCAGTGGGTTGTTTGTGGTTGACGCTGGCAGCGGGAAGGCTGTTTGCGCTCGGGCGGCTAAACGGCCTCGCATGCTGGCGTCGAACACCAAGCTGTTTACGACCTCGGCGGCGCTGTCTCGGTTTGGGCCTGAATATCGGATCACCACTCAGCTCCTCACCGACGGCAAGATTGGCTTTGACGGGACCCTGCGGGGCAGCCTTTACCTCCAGGGAGCGGGAGATCCGGCGCTGGGCGTGCCGTCTTTCTATGACCGCTACGGGGGTGGGCTGGGGACCAATCTGCTCTCGCTCAGGGCCCAGCTGCGCGAAGCGGGGGTGCGGGCGGTGACGGGACGTCTTTATGCGGACGACACCATCTTCGATCGCCTCCGTGGAGTTGCCGACTCCGGCTACGCCACCAGCCCCTACATCGGCCCTCTCTCCGGCCTCGCCTTCAACTCCGGCTACCGCGGCTCGATCAGCCAGGGGTTCGCCTCCGACCCCGCCACGCTGGCCGCCTCGAAGCTCACCCGGGCGCTCAACTCCGCTGGGATCTCTATCCGCAGCGCGGTGGCGCGTGGCGATACCCCTGCGGATGCCGAAGCCCTCGCCTCGCTGCGCTCGCCGACGATGTCCAGCCTGGTCGAGGCAACCGACGTCTACTCGAACAACTTCTTCGCCGAGATGCTGGCCAAGCTGCTCGGCGCCCATTTCGGCGGCGCGGGGACGACCGCGGCGGGCACCGACGTGGTCGAGCGCTTCGCCCGCAGCCGCGGCTCGGCGATCCACGCCCTCGACGGCTCCGGCCTGACCCGCGGCAACCGCGCCTCGCCGTACGCGGTCGTGAGGCTGCTCCAGGGGGTGCAGGCAAGCCCGGTCGGGGACGAATTCATCCAGGACCTCGCGCTCACCGGCCGGGAGGGGACGGTCGCCGACCGCACCGAGGGAACCGCCGCCTACGGCCGCTGCCGCACCAAGACCGGCACGATCACCGGCGTCAGCGCCCTCTCCGGCTACTGCTTCAACCGCAGCGGCAAGGTGATGATCTTCTCGATCCTGATGGGCGGCGTGCGCAGCCTCTCGCTCGCCCATCTCGAGCAGGACCAGATCGCCGCCGCAGTCGCCTCCTACTAAAGCAGCGCCTGTAGGCCGGCTTCGTCGAGG
>DASSXC010000164.1:0-18578 GCA_035704205.1 Solirubrobacterales bacterium
CTTCTCGCTCAGTGCCGGAGAAGGCGAAGGCGGGGCGGCCTCGACCGCCACTCTGACCGCCTCCTTCAACGTCACCACCTACCTGACCCCGCCCGAACAGGGGGCGACGGCCGGCGCCTCGCCACTGAGCCCGGCCGAACCTTCGGCGACGCCGGCCGCCGTGACGACGGGGGGTGGATCGTGAAGCGGCCGAAGGGACCGGAGCTGAAGATGCCCGAGGTGAGGGTCCCGGCCGTCCTCACCGATCTCCACCACGATCTTCGCGATCGGCGTCTGCTGCCGGTAATCGGCTTGGTGCTGGTCGCGATCGTCGCGACGCCGTTCCTGCTCGGTCAGGGTGGGGGAGAGGCCGAGGAAGCGATCGAAGTGCCGGCGGCGATCCAGGCTCTGAAGGAATCGGGCGGCCACCGCACCGCCACGTTGACCGTCGTCGAGGCGAACCCGGGCCTGCGCGACTACCGCAAGCGCCTGCGCCGGCGCACCCCGCTCGATCCGTTCAGGAGCTTCGGCAAGCCGAGCCTGAAGGGCGCGCAGCTTGGCGGTGGCTCGGGCGGAGAAGGCGCCTCCGTCTCGTCCGCACCGGTCACCTCCACCTCGACGACGGTGGAGAAGACGCAGACGACCGAAACGACCAAGACGACCACGACCGACGACAAGTCGGGTGGGGCCGCACCTGGGTCGACTCCGGCTCCCGAAGGCGGCGGCAAGGGCGACAATCCTCCCCAGGCGGTCCTCTACGCCTTCGGCGTCGACGTGAGCATCGTCCACGTCAGCCGGGACGCCGACGGCCGCAAGCAGACGAGCGAGCCGGACGTCCGCAAGAAGGTGCTGCCGACCGTCTCGCTGCCAAGCAAGGACACCGCGGTCGTCACCTACATGGGCGTCAGCCCGAAGACGCGCAAACCCCTCTTCCTCGTCTCCAGCAGCGTGACCGGGGTCTTCGGCGAAGGCAAATGCGTCACCGGGACGGAGGCCTGCCAGCTGATCGAAATGGAACCGGGCTTCCCGCAGACCTTCGAATACGGCGAAGGCGGCGACCTCTACAAGATCAAGGTCACCGACGTCGAGCTCGTCGTCACGGGTCATTCATAGGCCCGCGCGGGGCCGTCGATCGCCCGGCCGGCGCCAAAACTTCAGTAAATGAAGCAATAGCGCTAAACTCGCTCTGCGAGCCAATCGAACCTGCCGGCTTGCCCCGAAGGCCTGAGAATGAGCGCCGAGAGCAACTCCCGATGTCCTGTCTGCCGCACCGCCGACGTCGTCTGCGGCAAGTGGACGCTCCTCGTGATTCGCGACCTCGCCGATGGTCGCAGCCGCTTCTGTGAGCTCGAGCGCTCGCTGGAGGGAATCAGCCCGCGCACGCTCTCATTGCGCCTGCGGGCGCTCGAAGAAGAGGGCATCGTCGCCCGCAACACCTTCCCCGAGGTGCCGCCGCGGGTCGAGTACGCCCTGACCGAGAAGGGCGAAGCGCTGGTCCCCCTGATCGATGACATGCGCCGCTACGGCAGCCGCTGGCTGCTCGAAGAGGAGCCCGCGGCCGTCTAGCCCGCGAGTTTGCACTTTCCCGCCTATATCGCGGGTAACTGCAAGTTCGAGCTGCAAGGCATCGTGCAGGCGCAGGAGCGCTGCCTGATTGGGGGAAGGCTGGGCCGTGCGCGATCCCCTGCTCAACGAGGCCCTGCGACGCTTGGCCGCCGAGGCGGCTACCCGCTTCACCACGCTTGTCGCCAGCGGCGATCAGATTCCCTTCGACGTCGCCGAGCAGGCCGGTCCCGACGAGGCCTTCTTCCACAGCTACGTCCCCCTGACCGCGCGCTACGTGCGGGAGCGGGAGGCCGAGCTGCGTTCGCTGCCCGCCTTCGAGCCAGCACGCGAAGCCGTCGCGTTGGCGGGAGTCGCCGCGCCTTATCTGGAGCAGCGCGGCGAGAACGTCCCCGCTGGGGCTGGCGAGCGCGCCGCCTCCATGCTGACCGTCTTCATCGCCTCTCTCTGGGACGGTTGCACTGAGCTGTCGCTCGACCGCGACCGACTCGAGGCCGCTCTTGCCGTGCTCGACGCCGAGACCGGCGACGTCGACGAGGCCGAAATCATCGTCGTGCCGCTGGTCGGGCTTCAGATGCCGGTCGTGCGCCTGCCGCTGCCGCACGGGGTGCAGCTCGTTCGCGCCGACAGCTTCGAGGCGCCGATCGAGGCGATGCGCAGCGAGGGCATGGGCCGCGCCGCCTGGGAGCCGCAGTTCCTGGCCATCGCCGAGCAGGGCGAGGAAACCGAGAGCGCCGCGGCCGCGCTGGACCAGCTCGCCGACCTGATCAGCATCATGCGGCTCTTCAAGGGCGGTGGGGTCGGGCTTGGACCGCACGCCTTCGCTCCCACCGGCGAGGGCCGCTGGCGCCGCATCGCCACCGGTGCTCCAGCGCCGCGCGGCGACGGCTACAAGCTGAGCGAGGACGAGACGGCCCAGCTCGTCGAGCTCGCCGAGACACTGGAGGCCAGGCCCGACCCATCGGGGCCGCTCGCCTGGGCGGTGCGCCGCTTCGAGCTCGGTTGCGAGCGTCCCACGCCGGCGGAAGGGCTCAGCGACCACCTTTTGGCTCTGCGCGCGGTGCTTGACGGCCAGGGTCCGGTCGGCGCCTCCTTGCCGATGCGCGCCGCCGCGCTGATCGCCGACGGCTCAACCGACCGCCTCGGCGCCCGCGAGCAGGTCGAAGCGGCGCTGCAGCTGGAGCGCGCACAGATGGCTCAGGCGCCCATCGGGGACACGACCGAGCTGGCCGTCTGGGTCGAGGAGTGCGTGCGGCGGATCCTCCGCGAAGCCGCTCTCGGCAAGCTGGGCAGCGATCTGAACGAGGCCGCTGACGAGACCCTGATCGCCACCGGTCTTGATGCCGGCGACGTCGAGATCGCCGTTACCGCGGATGAGCCCGAGCTGCAGCCGGAGCTCACCACCGAACCCGAGCCCACTCCCATCCCGCTTCCCGAGCCCGAACTCCACCGTTCAGAGCCGACCATCGAGGAGGAGCACGACATGGACCAGGACACCCGCATCCTCGAGCCGGTTCCGGTCGAGGACGAGATTCGAATCACCGCCACCAACTGGCTCGACGAGGTCGAGGTGGAGGAGAGCACCCTCGACTTCCCGGCCATAGAGGGCGACCTAGCCCACCGCGAGCGAATCGACACCCCCCGCGTACGCCACCTCTTCCCAGTCCCCGAGAACGCCGACTGGGAGGTCCGCGAGCTCAAGTACGACCACTACAGGCGCCACGCCGGCTAACCGGCGCCTCGCTCGCCCAACACGCGCGTACGTCAAATTAACCAATACTTCCTTGAGTTAATTGCGGCTGCTCTGTATCGGTTGGGGCATTCCCCTTGGGGATCCCAACCGAAAGGAACAAGATGATCCGCAATCTCAAAGTCCTAGAGCTTGTCCTGGTGGCGATCCTTGCGGCGAGTGCCATGACGGCATCGGCCGTGTCGGCCCAGCAGGGGGTGCTCACATCAGACGGTCCAGTGCTACTGGACATGCTGGAGACAGGAGGGGTGGGCGCAAACGCCATCACAATGTTCGGCGGCAAATTTGAATGCCCGGAAAGCATCTACACAGGGAATAGATACGACCGCACACCTCACGAAATCATTCCATCTGGCGCTACCACAATCACAATTACCCCCCATTACAACATCAAAAAATGTGTTCTCCAAATCGGGGGTAGCAACCTGCCTTTCACAGTGGACATGAACCAATGCGACTTCGTGCTCTATATCGGGACAGCGATTGCACAGCATACATATCTAGTCACTACAGATATTGCCTGTCCGGCAGGGAAAGGCATTGAACTGACAACCTTTAGCAGCAGCGCGCATGCAATCAAAACCTGCACGATCACGATCACAGGGCAGTTCAATCTGACCGGGCCGCATATCACCTCCACAACAGCGACGGATCATCCCGATATCTCGGGATCGTTCAAAAATCTTACTATCCACCAGAGCGGTTTATGTGGCACAAAAACGACCAACACCGCCGAAATCGACATCGATGTAACTGTTGAAGGCAAAAGCAGCGGCTGGGAACCAACAGGGGTCACAGTGACTGGCTAGCCAGTCTACGCCGGAGGATGTGGGGCCAGGATGCCTCTTGGCTCCTCGATCCCGCTAGCCCTGCTGTAGGCCGGCCTGCGGTGGGATTGTGATCGAGCAGAAGCCGGGCTCGACAACGAGCTGTTTCCCTTCGGGGCACTCGAGGTCCATTTTGGCCTCGAGGGTTTCTGTATTGAGCCCAAGGTGAAATAGGAACGCACAGCCGTTCGTTGTCACGAACGTCGTGATCCCACCCATTTTGCAGTTTTCCCAGGTGGGTTTGAGTGTCAATGTCGTGTTTGTCGTTGCGCTCCATGTGCCGGAGAATTTGACGATTTCGCATTTCAATTCCCCTTTGTCCGTCGTCAGAAGGGCCGGCGTTCCACGCCCTGCGAGCCTGTCAGGATCGTGTCTTCGGTTTCAGCGTGAAACAGGGGGATCTGCCGAAGCCATGGGCATTGACAGTGCGGTTAGCGCAAGCATTGCGAAGAGCCCCAGCCCGAGAGTCTTGAGATTGCGGGTCAGTTTCAGGCCCCTTTGTCGGGTCGCCCGATCGGCAGCCTGTCCCGACATTTAATCAAGTAAATTAGATCGATGACGCTACAAGTATGGCCACCGGCCAGAACCCCAATCGAAAGGACGAAGTAATGACTCGCAACGTCAAAGCCATGGGTCTCGCCCTAGTGGCGGTCCTTGGAATGAGCGCGATTGTCGCCTCCGCCGCATCTGCACAACAAGGCAAACTTACATCGGACGGCCCGGTGACACTGACGGGCTCGCCGACAGGCACACCCGATCTTAGTGACTTCACATTTTTCGGGAGCAGCAATTCAGAATGCCCACTGTATACCTACACCGGGCACAAATACAATGTCACACCACATGAACTAATTCCGAGTGGTGCAACGGCCATCACACTCTCCGTATCTTATGGAAAATTTTGCAATGTCGGAGGTGCCCCGATGACAGCCGATATGAATGGTTGTGACTTCGTGCTCGATATCGAAGGAACAACTGGTTCCGCCGATACGTAGGACGTTAGGACAACAATAGCTTGTCCCATGGGGGCACATATTCAAACAACATTATTTTCTAGTGAAGCTCATAGCCTCAAAATCTGCACTATTACCGTCGAAGAGAATCTCGCGGGCTATGCTGGACTCGAAATCACCGATAGAACAAATGGGATGGTTGATCTCACTGGAACTGTCAGCGGCATCAAAATGTCCCGAAGCGGGCTTGGCTGTAGTACCAAAACGGACGAAAACGCCAAACTGGACGTCGACATGGCGATTGTGGGCAAGGCTTTCAATGGGCAAGCGACAGAAATTGGGCTATCGGAGTAGCGCTCGGTGGGGAGTCGGGAATGATGCCTGGCTCCCCGTTAGGCGCGGCCGGCGGCGATCTCGATCCGCTGCTCGCTGCTGGCGAAGAGATAGCGGTTGATCTCGGCCAGGCCGCCGAGATCGTGGACGTCCTCGTCCAGGTAGGGAACCCGGATCACGCCTTTGGTGCGCAGCTCGGCCGCCAGGTGCTTGATGTTGCCGGCGTCGCGCTCGGCCAGAGCCTGGTAGTCGGCGAAGTTCCCGGCAACGCGCTCGGCCAGGTCGTCGTCGCCCAGCCTTTCGGTCAGCGCGGCACGTAGATCGCCACCGTCGCCGCGCAGGCGCTCCGCCGGATAGTGGACCTTGTTGACGATCACACCGCCGAAGGGCAGCTCGGCCTCGACCAGCTTGCGGTGGAAGTAGACCGCCTCGTTGATCGGCTCGCCCTGGGGGCCGCAGACGACGAGGAAGCAGGTGTGCGGATCGGCGAGCAGGTTGTTGACCCGCTTGGCGCGTGCCTGGAAGCCGTCGACCATGCCGCTGAAGGCGTTGAAGAACTCGGCCAGGTCGGCGAGCAGGTCGAAGCCGACGATCCGCTTGAAGACCGAGAGGGCGACCGAGGCACCGCGCCCGGCGACGCGCGCCGCAATCCCGGTGGGCTTCATGAAGACGCGCAGTGAGCGACCTTCGATGAACTGGGTCAGGCGTTTGGGGGCGTCGAGGAAGTCGAGCGCGTTGCGCGTCGGGGGCGTGTCGAGGACAAGCAGGTCGAAGCGTCCTTCGGTGTGCAGCTCGAACAGCTTCTCCATCGCCATGTACTCCTGCGAGCCGGCCAGGGCGTTGGAGATCTGCTGGTAGATGCGGTTGTCGAGGACGCGGTCGCGCGCCTCCTCGTCGGGAGCCTGGCGGGCGACCAGATCGTCGAAGGTCGCCTTGGCGTCGAGCATCATCGCCCACAGCTCGCCCTTCATCTCGATGCCGTGCCGCTCGAAGAGAGCGGGGTCGACGCGCTTGGCGTCGTTGCCGAGCTCGCGCAGCCCGAGCGAGTCGGCCAGGCGCTTCGCCGGGTCGATGGTCAGCACGCAGACGCGCAGCCCGCGTGCCGCCATGCCGGCGGCGATCGCCGCCGAGGTCGTCGTCTTGCCGACGCCGCCCGAGCCGGCGCAGATGCATATGTCCTTCCCCGCGAGGATCTCGTCCACTGCGGGCATCAGTTCAGCCTCCTGGCGAGTTGCTGCGCCCCCTCGACGCCCAGCTCCGGCTCGAAGAGGAAGGGCAGGGTCTTGACCGGAGCCTCGACCCGCCGCCGCAGCCGTGCGAGCTGAGCCCGCTGGGAGCGCGCCCGTCCGTGCTCGGAGGTGGCCGCCCGCGCGGCGGCCCGCACGATCCCGTCCTCGCCGCCGGCCAGATCAGCAAGGCGCTCTGCCTCCTCCTTGGAGAAGCGCTCGGGGTAGAGCCCGTTCAGGTAGACGCGATCGACGGCGACGCCAACCTCCGTGCGCAGCTCCTGCTCCAGGGCCGCCGACTCGTTGACCGGCATCTCCTCCGGCAGGGCGACGATCGCCGTGCCGGTGTGCTGGTGGTCGGTGATCAGGCGGTCGAGCTGTTGGGCCTGCGAGTGGATCGGCCCGACCCGGGCGATCGCGGAGAAGGTCCGCGGCGTCTGCAGGAAGCCGATCCCGTGGCCGGTGGCGGGTGCGTCGACGATCACCAGGTCGTACTTGCGGCCGCTCTTCACCTTGCGGTCGAGCTGCGCCAGCTCCCAGATCTTGCCGATCGTGACCAGCTCCTTGAGGCCGGGGGTGGCGGCGGCGAGGTAGGAGAAGATGCGGCTGCGGAAGAGCATGTCGCGCATCGCGCGGACCTTGAGCTGCAGCAGCACGTACTCGCGCATCGACTCGTCGGGGTCGATCGAGATCGACCAGAGGTTCTCGGCCATCTCGACCTCGTGGAAGCCGACTTCGGTGTGGGCGAAGATCCGCGAGGCGTTCTCCTGCGAGGAGACCTCGCAGACGATCGTGCGCTTGCCTTCTTCGGCGGCGCGGAGCCCCAGCGCGACCGCGATCGTGGTCTTGCCGACTCCTCCCTTGCCGGTCACGAAGACCAATCTCTTGTCGAGCAGCTCTGGGATCGGGGTGATTCCTAGCAATTTCGCGGGGTGGCAGGAAAAGCGGGCACCTCTGCGAATACCCGCGCAATGGGATTCCTTAGCCGCAAGAACAAGTCCGCGCCCGCCCCTGTGCAGGTCGAAGAGCCGCATCCGATCGTCGAGGAGTTGGAGGCGATGGAGGAAGCGGTGCCTGCCCGGAGGGACGACAAAGGACCTGTCACTCAGCCCGCGGGTCCTGCCGCGGAGGTGGGGGTGTCCGAGTCGGCGCTGGGTTTTTCGCCCGATGAGGATGTCGCACTCGCCGAGTCGTCGGGGCGAAAAACGGGACGCCGCGCCGCGTCGGACACCCCCTCCTCCGCGGCACCCGCGGGAGTGGCGGTCGAGGATGGCGCCCCGCCCGCCCCGGCCGAAGCCGAGCAAGCTGTCAAGGATGGGCCGGAGCGGTTCATGCCCAAGGATCTTTTGGCTCCCAGCCGGCACGAAGCCGTGGTCGAAGAGCCTGTTGAGGAGACGCCCACCAAGCACGCCGAGGTGATCGCGTTTGCCAACCAGAAGGGTGGGGTCGCCAAGACGACCACGACGCTGAACCTTGCCGTTGCCTTTGCCGAGTCCGGGCACCGGGTGCTGTGCATCGACCTGGATCCGCAGGGGAACCTGACCATGAGCCAGGGGATCGATCCGGACAAGGTCGAGAAGAGCCTCTACGACGTGCTCGTCCACGACATGCCGATCAGCGAGATCATCCAGCACCGCGAGATCGACATCGCGGTCTCCTCGATCGACCTGGCCGGCGCCGAGATCGCGATGAGCACCAAGATCGGCCGCGAGCGCTCGCTCGAGAAGGCGCTGAAAGAGGTCGCCGGCGACTACGACTTCGTCTGCATCGACACGCCGCCCAGCCTCGGCCTGCTGACGATCAACGCGCTGACCGCGGCGAACAAGGTGATCGTCCCCGTTCAGTGCGAGTATTTGTCGATGCGCGGACTGGTCCAGCTTCAGAACACGCTGAAAATGATCCAGGAGAACCTCAACCCGGATGTGCGCATCGAGGGCATCCTGCCGACCATGCTCGACACCCGCACCGTCCACGCCAAGGAGGCTGTGGAGATCCTCGAAGAGAACTTCGGCGACCTCGTCTTCCACTCGCGCATTCGCAAGGCGATCAAATTCGCCGAGGCTCCGGTCAAAGGCGCCAGCGTCCTCAAGTACGATCCGCAGGGCAACGCCGCGGGCTACTATCGAGACTTGGCTAAGGAGGTCTTGGCGAATGAGTCGGCGTAAGCGGGCGAGTATGCGCGAGGGGCCTCTTTCGGAGCTTTTCCGTTCCACGTCTGACGATGCGCCGGCCGACCCCCCTGAGGGACCAGGCGCTCAGCCCGCGGGTCCTGTCGCGGAGGGCAGCCCTCCCGCTCAACCGCGAGAGGGGCAACCCTCCACGCCACCCGCGGGAGAAGCGGTTGAGGCCGCGGGGTCGGGCGAGTCGACTCTCGAAGAGCCGCGGGAGGAGGCCTCCTCGGGTGGAGCTGAGTCGGCTCCCGAAAGGCTGAAGAGGGTCTTCGAAGAGGAGCCGGTTCCGCGAGCTGAACAGGGGTCGGACACCCCACGGTATGGGCGCGAGGAACCGGAGTACGAGCCGCCCGGCAGCGGTGAGCCGCATCAGCCTGTGATCCGGGTTGTGGGCGTCGGCGGCGCCGGCGTCAACGCGGTCAACCGGATGGTCGACGCGAACGTGCCCGGGGTCGAGTTCATGGCCGTCAACACCGATCTTCAGTCGCTGCAGCTCTGTGTCGCCGACGTCACCGTCCACATCGGCGAAGAGCAGACGCGCGGCCTTGGCGCCGGCGCCGACCCCGAGGTCGGCCACCGCTCCGCCTTCGAGGAGCAGGACAAGATCAAGCGCCTGCTCAAGGGCTCCGACATGGTCTTCGTCGCCGCCGGGGCGGGCGGCGGCACCGGCAGTGGCGCCGCTCCCGTGGTCGCTCGCCTCGCCCGCGAGGTGGGCGCGCTGACCGTCGGCATCGTCACCAAGCCGTTCAGCTTCGAGGGCTCGCGCCGCGGCAGCCAGGCCAGCAAGGGCATCGAGGAACTTGCCGCGGAGGTCGACACCCTGATCGTCGTCCCCAACGACCGCCTGCTCGAAGTCCTCGACCAGCAGACTTCGATGGTGGAGGCCTTCCAGGTCGCCGACGACGTCCTGCGCCAGGGCGTGCAGGGCATCTCCGATCTGGTCACCCTGCCGGCCGTGATCAACCTCGACTTCGCCGACGTGCGCACGATCATGTCGGACGCCGGTCGGGCGTTGCTCGGCATCGGCATGGGCACGGGGGAGGGCCGCGGCCTGTTGGCTGCCGAGAAAGCGATCTCCTCGCCGCTGCTCGAGACCTCGATGGAGGGCGCGCGGGCGATCCTGCTCTCGATCACCGGCGGGGCCGACCTCTCATTGGTCGAAGTCAGCGAGGCGGCCAAGCTGGTCGGCGAGGCCGCCCATCCCGACGCCAACATCATCTTCGGCGCCAACATCGACGAGGAGCTGGGCGACCAGATCTGGGTCACCGTCGTCGCCACCCGCTTCGACGGACAGGCCGCGCCACGTCGTGCCGCGGAGCCGACGATTCGCCGCACCAAGGACGCGGGCCGTGGCCGCGCGCCCCGCAACGAGAAAGCCGGCGAGCTGAGCTCGCTGGACGTGCCTGAGTTCCTGCCCGGGTAGCGCCGCCCCATGAACGGCGTCGTCGCGGCGGGGCATCCCCTTACCGCCGAGGCGGGAGCCGAGGTTCTGCGCGAGGGCGGCAACGCCGTCGATGCCGCTGTGGCCGCGGTGCTTGCCTCCTTCGCGGTCGAGAGCCCACTGACCGGTTTCGGCGCCGGTGGCTTCATGATGGTCAGCCGCGGCGAGGAGACGGTCCTGATCGACTTCTTCGTCGCCGCCCCGGGCAAGGAGGGGACCGAACGGAGCGTCGAGCTGGTCCCCGTGCCCGTCCATTTCGACGAGGAGACGGTGCAGACGTTTTACGTCGGCCCGGCGTCGTGCGGGGTGCCGGGGACGGCCGCCGGCCTGGAGCTGGCCCTGGGCCGCTTTGGCACGGCGCCGCTCGCCGACCTGGTCGGCGCGGCGGTGAGGCTTGCCCGCGACGGTGCCCCGATCAACGCCGAGCAGGCATACATCCTCCAGATCCTCTGGCCGATCCACGAGCGCCTGGCCGAGACCCGCGCGCTCTATGCGCCGGGGGGGCACCGGCTCGGCGAAGGCGACGTCTTCCGCTTCCCCGAGCTGGCTGACGCCCTGGAACGCTTCGGGACCGAAGGGGCGGGGACGTTCTACAAGGGCGAGGTCGCGGCGGCCCTGAGCGCCTTCGTCGTCGAGCACGGTGGCACCCTGGGCGGAACGGACCTCGCCGAGTACGAGGCGCTCGAGCGCCAGCCGATTCGCGCCCCGTTCCGCGGCGCCGAGGTGCTCACCAATCCGCCGCCCTCCTCGGGCGGGATCCTGATCGCCTACTCGCTCGGCCTCTTGGAGCGGCTGGGGAAGGAGAGTGGGCCCGAGCAGCTGGTGGCCGCGATGGATGCTGCCAACGCCGTGCGCAACGAGGCTTTCGCCGAGGCGCTCTATGGCGACGAGCTGCACGCGGCTTTGCTCGACCCGGGCGAGCTGGATCGCGCTGCCGTGGCTGCGCGTGGCGCTCCGCCGTTCCGCGGTGCGGCTCCGTCCGCGCCGGGCGGCAGGCTCGGCTCGACCACCCACGTATCGGTCCTCGACGACGATGGGATGTGCGCCAGCGTCACTTGCTCGAACGGGTCGGGCTCCGGTGTCCTCGTCCCCGGCACTGGCGTGATCCTCAACAACATGCTCGGCGAGGAGGACCTCAACCCGCTCGGTTTCCACGCGATCGTGCCGGGCCGCCGCGTCCCCTCGATGATGGCCCCGACCGTGGTGCGCCGCGACGGCGAGATCGAGCTGGGGCTGGGCAGCGCCGGCTCCAACCGGATCCGCTCCGCGATCGTGCAGACGGTGGTGCGCGCGGTCGAGCAGGGGATGAGCGCCGGCGAGGCTGTGCGGGCGCCGCGCCTGCACGTCGAGCAGGGGGTCGTCCAGGCTGAGCCCGGAATCGACGAGGGAGCGCTGGCGAGAATCGAGGCCCACGGCACCCCGGTCCTGCGCCGTCCCCGCATCAACCTCTTCTTCGGCGGCGTACAGGCGGTGGCCCGCGACCGCACGACCGGCTCCCTGAGCGGCGGCGGCGATCCCCGCCGCGGCGGCGCGGTAGCGACCGCCTAGGGACGCGCCTCGAGTCGGAGGCCACTTTGGGTGCTCAACAAGCGGCACGTCCGCGAGAATGCCGCGATGATCGACTTTGAGGCCGAGGGATTGCTCGACGGCGTCGAGGGCGAGGCACGTGCCGCGCGCCTCGAGCTGCTCGAACGTCTCGCCGGCGAAGGCGTTCCGCTGGAGGAGTTGCGCGAGGCGGTCGAGGGTGGACGCCTGGTCCTCCTGCCGGTCGAGCGAGCGCTGGCCGGCGACGGTGCCCGCTACACGCCGCGGGAAGTCGCCGAGAAAGCCGGTCTCGACCTCGAGATCCTGCAGCGGACGAGTGCCGCCTTCGGCGTGCCCTACCCCGACCCCGACGAGCGATCGGTGACCGAGGCGGATCTGGTCGCCGCGAAGCGGATCAAAGCGTTCTACGACGCCGGCCTGCCCGAGGAGGGGATGATGCAGGTGGCGCGCACGGTGGGAATGGCGACGGCGCGGATCGCCGAGGCCAACCGCGACCTGGTCACGCGCACGCTGATGCAACCCGGCGACACCGAGCGCGACCTGGCCCTGCGCTTTGCCGCCGCCGCCGAGCACATGCTGCCGCTCTTCGAGCCGACCCTCTCCTACGCCTTCCGTGCCCACATGCTCGAGCAGATCCGCCGCGACGTTATCGGCGCCACCGAGCTCGCCGAAGGCCAACTCGGGACCGCGACCGACATCACCGTCTGCTTCGCCGACCTGGTCGGTTTCACCAAGCTCGGCGAGCAGGTCGAGACCGAAGAGCTGGGCCTGATCGCCGGGCGGCTCGACGAGCTGGCGACCTCCGTGGCCGAACCGCCGGTACGGCTGGTGAAGCTGATCGGCGACGCGGCGATGCTGGTCTCCACCGACGCCGCCGCGATGGTCGAGGCCGGCCTGTGCATGGTCGAGGCAGCCGATGAGGCGGGCGACGAACTACCCCGCCTCCGCGCCGGCATCGCCCACGGCTCGGTCCACGTCCAGGCCGGCGACTACTACGGCCGCCCGGTCAACCTGGCGAGCCGTCTGACCGGAATAGCCAAACCCGGCAGCGTCCTCCTCGACCCCGCCGCCAAGTCAGCGGCGGGCGACGATTTCACCTACTCCTACGCTGGCGAGAAACGCCTAAAGGGCTTCGACTCCCGAACCAAGCTCTACCGAGCCCGCCGCCCCGACCGCAAATAGCGCCAACCACAACCCGCAAGGCACCAACAGGGGGGGCGAACTGGTGCCAGATGAAGCCTTGTATCCCCGATGGAGGACACAAAGCTTCATTCTGCCGGTGAGCTATGGGAGCTGGCACGGTCTCAGCATGGAGTCGTGACGCGTAGGCAGCTGATGGACCGTGGGCTGACGCCCAAGGCTGTTGCGCATCGGATCCGGGCAGGGCGGCTGCACCCGCTTCGCAGGGGTGTCTACGCAGTCGGCCGTCCCGAAGTCGGCCGGCACGGCCGCTGGCTGGCTGCAGTGCTGAGTTGTGGGCCGGCGGCGCTGCTGAGTCACCGCAGCGCCGCCGTGCTGTGGGGGCTTGCAAAGCCCTCGCTCGAGGCCGAGATCGAAGTCGTCGTTCCGCGCACGGCAGTCCGTCGTCGCTCGGGCATCCGCGTGCACCGGCGCGCGGATTTGGGTCCAGAGCACCGTCGTGAGATCACTGGAATTCCCTTGACCGATCCGATCTCGACGTTGGTCGATCTGGCTTCGTGCGTGGTTGAATGGCGGGTGGAGCAGGCGATTAACGAGGCGGACCGGCTCGATCTTGTCGATCCCGAGACCTTACGAGCCACCGTCCCGACCCTGCCACCGAGGCCCGGTATGGCCCGCCTGCGTCGTCTGCTCGGTCTCGAAGCCCTCACAGACAGCGGTCTCGAGCGCAAGTTCCTCGGCCTCGTGCGAGCGGCCGGGTTGTCTCAACCGGAGACCCAGGCATGGGTGAACGGCTATCGCGTCGACTTCTATTGGCCCGACCTCGGGTTGGTGGTCGAGGCCGACGGCTGGCGCTATCACCGCACGGCGGGGGAGCAGGCGACCGATCGCCGCCGCGACCAGGCGCACACGAAAGGCGGCCTGACGACGCTGCGCTTTGCCGAAAGCCAGATTCGCTACGAACCCCGCCGGGTCATGACAACCTTGTCCGCCGTCGCAGCTCGTCTGTTCAGCGCAAAATGAAGGATTGCATCCCCTTGAGGGGATGCAATCCTTCATCTGGCGCGTTGGGGAGGCTTGCGGCCGGAGAGGAGGAGGTTGTAGAAGAGCTCGGCCGGGAGGCGGGGCTCCAGGAGGCGGGTGTCGACCTTTTGCAGGGCGATGTAGCTGTTGAAGGCGAAGCGGCGCCAGGACCAGGAGACCGATTCGGGCTCGGCGGATGCCTCGACCGTGCGCAGGCCCCAGCCCCAGGCATTGGCGAGCAGCTCCTCACCGCCGACGCGCTGCCGCTCGAAGTCAGTGTCGCGGAGGAGCTGGCGCAGGTCAGCGGGGGCGAAGGCGTGGACGTCCACCTCGCCCTCCAGGGCATGGCCATTCGACTGCTCCATCTCGGGCACGGCGCGCTCGCTGGCGCCGACCAGGCGCCGCCAGAATGGGGCGGCGAGCAGACCGGCCCGCTTGGGGGCGGCCGCGAGGCGGTCGCCGTAGCGCGATGGCTCGCCGCAGAAGGCGATCGCGCCGCCCGGCCTCAGTACCCGCCTGAACTCAGCAAAGGCCCGCCCTAGGTCCGGGATGTGGTGGAGGACGGCGTGGCCGAAGACGAGGTCGAAGCTCTCGTCCTCGAAGGGCAGCTCCTCCGCCTCGGTCGCCACGGTCTCGACCTCGAGGCCAAGCCCGTCGGCGGTAGTGGAGAGGCGCCGCAGCATGCCCGGCGAGATGTCGGTCGCGGTCAGCCGCTCGATCGTCCCCATCTGCAGCAGGTTGAGGGAGAAGTAGCCGGTGCCGGAGCCGATCTCCAGCGCGTCGGGGAAGTGGAGACCCTCGACCCCTTCGTCCAGCGCCTTGGCGAGCTTCAGCCGTACCTGGCGCTGGCCGGTGGCGCCGAAGTCGATGCCCCACTTGGCGTCGTATTCGTCGGCCGCCGCGTCGTGGTAGCGCGTGTTGACGTCCTTGATGTGGTCGGGCGTGGCGGTGGGGGAGGCTGGCACGGAGCGGGAACGGTACACGGATCGGCGCAACGCATCGGCGGCGAAGCCGCAATAGCGTCCCCTGAGTGCGGAGCGAACAAGCATCCATATCTGACTCCTTTGCGCCGTGAGCGAAGCGCGAAAATCGTCCTCCGTGGCGCGCGAGTACGTGCAAGAAAACCAGCCCCCCGGGGTGCCGC
Source organism: Solirubrobacterales bacterium (assembly GCA_035704205.1). Taxonomy (GTDB): domain Bacteria; phylum Actinomycetota; class Thermoleophilia; order Solirubrobacterales; family 70-9; genus VRUE01. Next base: position 15,096 of record DASSXC010000164.1, read on the forward strand.
CGCTGCCGCTGACCGGGGAGCGCACCCTGCCCGACGTGCCCGAGGAGAACTACTGGTACCGCCGTCACCTCGCCGTCTACGAATGGATCGCTGGGCGGGTCGGTGGCAAGCGAGTCGTCGACATGGCCTGTGGCGAGGGCTATGGCTCCGACGTGCTGGCGGCCAGCGCGGCCAGCGTGGTCGGGGTGGACGCCAACCCCGAGGCCCACGAGCACGCCCGCCTGCGCTACGTGCGGCCCAACCTGCGCTATGAGCGCGACCTGGTCGAGGGCTTCGCCGAGCCCTGCGACGCGGTCGTCTTCCTGCAGACGATCGAGCACGTGCGGGACGCGGGCGCGATCCTCGAGCACTTCAAGGAGATGCTGGTGCCGGGCGGAGTCGCCTATGTCTCCACCCCGAACCTGCTGACGCTGGCGCCCCCCGGTGCCGAGAAGTCCGACAACCCCTGGCACGTGCGCGAGTACCGCGCCGCCGAGTTCCGTGAGCTCTGCGAGTCCCATTTCGACCGGGTCGAGATGCTCGGCCTCTTCCACGCCCGCAAGCTGCGCGTCCACGAGGTGGCGATCAGGCTGGGCTGGGACCACGTTCATAGGGCCATGCGGCTGACCGAGCCGTTCTATGACCGCTTCACTCCGGCGATCGCGGCGTCTGACTTTGCGCTGAAGGGCGAGAACCTCGACAGGGCGCTGGACTTCCTCGCTGTTTGCCATGTGGAGTAGGGGGGAGGGTCGGGTGCCCCGGGCGCACGCTGGGTTTTTCGCCTCGCGCGTTGTGACTCTCGCCGAGCTGGCGCTGCGAAAAACATGACGCCGCGCGCGCCCGGGGCACCCGACCCTCCCTTCCCAGATGGCGGCGTCGGCGACTTGGCGATCGTGCTGCACAGCCACATGCCTTATGTGGAGGGCTTCGGGACCTACCCGTTCGGGGAGGAGTGGCTGTTCGATGCGGTTATCCGGTCCTACCTTCCGGTGCTAGAGGTGGCCGAAGGGCTGACGATGACCGTGACGCCAGTGCTGGCGGATCAACTGGAGGACGCGGGAGCGGCGGAGCGGTTGCGGCGGTTTCTGGTCGAGTGGCGCGTGGGGGCCGCGGAAGCTGACATGCCCCAGGTCCCGGCCGAGTGCCGGGATGCCTGTGAAGGAGAGCTGGCGCGGTACCGGCATGCGTTGGAGCTGCTGGACGCAATGGGGGGCGACCCGCTGCGGCCGTTTCGGGATGCGGCCCGGGAGGGACGGGTGGCGCTTGCGACTTCGGCGGCTACGCACGCTGTGTTGCCGCTGCTGGCCACCCGCGCCGGACTGCGGCTGCAGCTGGATGCGGGGATCCGGTCGCACCGGCGGCGATTCGGTTGGGACGGGGGGTTTTGGCTGCCGGAGTGCGCGTACGCGCCCGGCATGGAGCATCGGTTGGGGGAGCATGGGGTTCGCTGGTTCTGCGTCGACCAGAGTGCCCACGATGGCGACCCGCTCGATGCGCTCGCGCCCGTCGCCACCAGCGCCGGCCCGGTCGCCCTGCCGATCGACTGGGGGGCGATCCAGTGGCTCTGGTCCCTTGACGGCTATCCCTCCGATCCCGCTCATGCTCAATTCGCGGGCAAATCCCTGCGCGGGGTGCGGATCTGGAAGGTCGGCGGCGGGGCCTACGAGCCCGCCGCCGCCGAGGCGGCGGCGCGACGACAGGCGGGCGAGTTTCTCGCTGCCGTCGCGGGGCGCCTGCGCGGCTTCGCCGAGGCACGCGGTCGGCGCGGCCTGCTCGTCTTCGCGATCGACACCGAGCTGCTCGGCCACTGGTGGTCGGAGGGGGTGACCTGGCTGCGCGAGGTCCTCTCCGGGGCCGCCTCCGCCGGCGTCCGCCTGGTCACGGTCCCGCAGGCGCTCGCCGAGCACGAGCCGGTCGAGCGCCCCCTCGCCGCCTCCACCTGGGGGGAGGGCAAGGACCTGCGAACGTGGGACTCACCCGCGGTCGCCGACCTCGCCTGGGGCGCCCGGCGCCTGGAGCTGCGCTTGCTGCGGGCGCTCGCAGGGGGCCTGCGCGGCCCCGCCGCCCAGCGAGCTGCACGCGAGCTGCTGGCGGTCCAGGCAAGCGACTGGGCCTTCCTCGACGAGCGCGGCCAGGCGGGCGACTATCCCTTCCGCCGCGTCACCGATCACGCCGAGGCGATGCTCGAGGCCATAGACTCCAGCGCCAGCAGCGACCCGAGTATGCGCGCCCTAGCCCCGGATCTCAGCCTCGCTCCCCTGCTGGAGCCCTAGCCGCAACCTCTCGATGACCCGCGTCCTGATCCTCTCCTGGGAGTACCCGCCGCTGATCGAGGGCGGGCTCGCCCGCCACGTCCGCAAGCTCTCCGAGGCGCTGGTCGAGCGCGAGGTCGAGGTCCACGTCCTGACCCGCGGCGGGGAGGAGTCGCCGGCCGAGGAGCGCCGCGGCGGCGTCCACATCCACCGCATCCGCGAGCCGCAGCGACCCACAGAGCTTGGCGAGTTCGTCGCCTGGGTCGAGCGGATGAACTCCGACATGCTCGCCGCGGGCGTCGAGCTGGGTGACCGCTACAGCTTCGACCTCGTGCACGGCCACGACTGGCTCGTCGCCAACGCCTGCGACCACCTTGCCAAGCGCTTTGGGGCGCCGCTGGTGACGACGATCCACGCCACCGAGCACGGCCGCCACCAGGGCTGGGTCGACAAGCACCCGCAGAGCTACATCCACGGGGTCGAGCGCTGGATAACCAACCGCTCCGAGCGGACGATCGCCTGCTCCCACTACATGCGCGAGCAGATCGCCGACATCTTCGGGGTCGAGGAGGAGCGGGTCAGCGTCATCCCCAACGGGATCGACCCCGACGACCTGCCGGCCCAGGACCCGACCGAGCTGAGGCGCATGCGCGCCGAGTTCGCCGCGCCGGAGGAGAAGCTGGTCCTGCTGATCGGCCGGCTCGTCTACGAGAAGGGCTTCCAGCTCGCCCTGGAGGCGATGCCGCGGGTGATCGAGGAGGCCCCGGGAACGCGCTTCCTGGTCGCCGGCTCGGGGACCCACGAGGAGGAGCTGCACCGCCAGGCCGAGGAGCTCGGCCTGATGGACCACGGCACATTCCTCGGCTGGATCGGCGACGACGTCCTGCACTCGCTCTACCGGATCGCCGACCTCACCGTGGTCCCCTCGATCTACGAGCCCTTCGGTTTGGTGGCGCTGGAGGCGATGGCCTCCGAATGCCCCTGCATCGTCGCCGACACCGGCGGCCTGCGCGAGGTCGTCCCGCACGAGGACGTCGGGCTGCGCTTCCGCTCGCACGATCCCGAAGCACTGGCCGAGGTCGCGATCCGCGTGCTGCGCGACGACGAGCTGGGCCAGAGCCTCGTCGCCGAAGCCTACGAGCACCTGCGCCGCTTCGACTGGGGCGACGTCGCCGAACAAACGGCCGCCGTCTACGCCGAGCTGGTCGGCGACCCCAGCCCGGCGTGACCTGGACGTGCGTGGCACTGCGCA
>DASSXC010000165.1:0-3279 GCA_035704205.1 Solirubrobacterales bacterium
GGGCCGTCATCAGACGCGGACGAAGGGGCGGCAGGAGCAGCGGGTCGAGCGCGGGCAGGGTCAGCCACTGGTAGTGGACGACGTCGGCCTCGGCCTCGCGGCGGTAGCGCAGCATGTCGGGGATGTGCTCGGCGAGCTTGAAGGCACGGCGGGCGGGAGCGTCCAGGCCTCGGGCGGCGCTGCGGCGGTAGAAGCGCTCCTTCACCTGGTAGCCCTCGGCTGGCGGCACCGGACCGTAGAGAAAACGACTGGTGAGCAGCTCTACCTCGGCGCCCTGACGAGCGAGCGCCGCCGCGAGGGCACGGTCATAGGGCGGAGTGAAGGCCGAGGGGTCGACCATATGCACGCGGATCTGGTCCTGCATAGCGGGCGATTATGGTGGCGGGCGTGCCCCCCGCGCTCTCCTACTGCGTCGTGAACACGAACGGCCGCGAGCACCTGCTCGCCTGCCTCGACGCGATCGCGCGCACCCACCCGGCCGCGGTCGAGCACGAGATCCTCGTCCTCGACAACGCCTCCGATGACGGCTCGGCCGAGGCGGTGGAACGATGGGCGGCGAGGGCGAATACCGCGGCTGGCCCTGGAGGCGGCGTTCGTCTGATCCCGTTGGACCGACGACAGGGCAAGGCCGCGAACGACTCGCTGCTGCTCGAACAGGCACGGGGCGCCTCCTGCCTGCTGCTCAACGAGGACTCCGAGCTGCGCGGCGGTGCGGTCGAAGCGCTGATGGCGGCCCTCGACGCCGATCGGCAGGCGGGCGCCGCCGGTGCCCAGCTGCTCGACTCCGAGGGTAGACCGGTCCCCTGCGCCTGGCGCTTCCCCGGAGTCGGCACCGCCCTGGCCGGGGCCCTGTTCCTGCACCGACGGCTGACCGTGCAGAGCAAGAGCGGCGCGGCGCGTGCGGGTCGTCGCGAAGGGGGCGACGAACCGCGACGCGTCGACTGGGCACAGTCGAGCGCGCTGATGGTGCGACGCGAGGCGGCTGAGCAGGTCGACCACCTCGATCCGGACTTCTTCGTCTACTACGACGAGTGCGACTTCTGCAAGCGCCTGGCGGACGCCGGCTGGCACACCCTCTACGTGCCCGCCGCCGAGGCCATCCACCACGATCAGCTCTCGACCGACCTGGCCGCCGGCCTCCCCCGCATAGTCGAATTCCACCGCAACCGCGACCTCTACATGCGCAAGCACCACGGAAGGACGGCGGCTCTCGCCGTCCGCCTGCTCACGTCCTGGTCCTATGCCGTGCGCGCCGTCGCGGCGCTCGTTCTCCGCAATCAGCCAACGAGGGCCTACTGGAGGCATGCGCGACAAGCGCTGTTCCCCGCAAGGGGAAAGAGCCTGAGAGATCGGGCATCGCAAGGAGACCATCCCGGCAGGGGTTCCACTTAACTTTTCGAGCCGCGATTTGCGGCTGTCGCCCTATGGCCAGCCGCGAAAAAGTGCAGGACGTTCCACCCCTACCGGGATGGTCTCGTCACGGGCGGGAGTCCTCGTCCATGCGCTCGACCTCATACACCTCTGGGATCCGGCCGGCCACGGCGACCGGACTGGCCTTGGTGGCGCGGAAGGCCGAAAGGAGCTGGGCGGGATGGCGCAAGCGGGAGAGCCAACCTCGCTCCTCGGAGGTGAAGAAGCCGGTGAGCAGGAGCGCTGCCGGGTAAGCGAGCCAGAGCACGACCCGCTCCAGGAAGCCAGCGATGCCGTCGGTTGGCAGCAGCAATTCGCCCAAGCCGACCAATGCTGCGGAGATCAGGACGACGCGGGTGAGGCGGGCCCATTGGTAGGGGACCGGGAAGAGGCGCTGGGTGAATACGTACATCAGGGCGACGACCACCACGTAGGAGGCGACCAGGGCGAGGCCGGCGCCGACTATGCCGAGCGACGGGACGAGGGCCAGGTTGAGGGCGACGTTGGCGACCAGGGCGGCGATCGTCGCCGGGAAGTTGAACTCGGTGCGGCCGGTGCGGCCGAGGATCACGACCAGCACCATGTAGAGGGCGTAGAGGGTGACGCCGGTGGCGATCAGGCCGATCGCTTCGTAGGAGTCGAAGAACTGCGGCGCGGCCAGAGCGCGGACTATCCAGCGCGAGAAGAGCCACATGCCGGTGACGACGAAGGCGCAGCCGGCGACGAACCAGGTGACGACCGCGGCGTAGGCGCGGCGGGCCTCGTCGTCGTCGCGGATCGAGTAGGCGAGCGGCGGCCAGGCGAGCTGGAAGCCGCGGACGAGCACGTTGACCGCCTGGGCGAACTTGACCGCGAGGGAGTAGAGGCCCGCCTCGGCGAGCCCGACGGTGCGGACGATGACGATCCGGTCGACGAAGTTGAGCGCGTAGAGCGAGAGCTCGGCCGGCATCGTCGGCAGGCCGAAGCGGGTCATGCGGCGCAGCAGCGGGCGGTCGATCCAGAGCGAGAGGCGCCTGCGGTGGACGACGATCAGACCGAGGACGAAGGCGGCGCCGCTGATGTAGCTGCCGAGCAGGAGGCCCCGGGCGCCCTCGTCCTGACCGACGACGAGCACCACGGTCAGCGCGATCGCCGCCAGGACGTTGGCGATCGTCACCGTGAAGAAAGCCCGGGCGCGCTCCTCGAGACGGAAGAGGGTCAGCAGGTACTCGTGCAGGGTGGCGACCCACAGGCCGGCGACGGCAATCCGGGCCAAATCGGGAGCGGACTGGTCGAGCAGGGCTTCGGAGATCGGCCCGGCGAACGGCAGAGCAATGAGCGCCGCGGCGGTGGAGAACCAAAAGAGCGCCGCGAAGGAGGTGGAGACGACCTTGGCCGGGTCCTCGTCGTCCATGTAGTAGAAGCGCAGCAGGGCCTCGATCGTGCCGAAGCGGATGATGATGCTCGCCGAGACGACGGCGGCGAACATCACCTCGGCGGCGCCGTAGTCGGCCGGGGTGAGATACCGCGTGTATAGCGGCAGCAGGGCGACCGCGATCAGCTTCGAGAGAATGCTCGCCGCGGTGTAGGCGGCGCCGGTCGTCGCTAGGCGGCGGAGGTAGCCCGACACGCCGCGAGCCTACGCCGAGGGACGGACCGTGGGCAGGGTCGCCAGGGAAGCGCCTACCGCCAGCAGGACCCAGGTGATCGGGTCCTCGTAGAAGCCGGCGTAGGCCATGGTGTGGACCAGGAGGGCTATGAAGGTGGCTAGGACGGCTGCGCGGGCTACCAGCGGGGGGGAGGCGTCGGGGGTGTCCAATCGAGTGCTGGGATTTTCGCCGGGCGCGTTGCGACTCTCGCTGAGGTCCCGCTGCGAAAATCGGGACGCCG
>DASSXC010000166.1:0-2194 GCA_035704205.1 Solirubrobacterales bacterium
GAGGGCTGCGATTCGGATTGGCCGGTTGCGTGCGTCCGGATCGGGCGGTACTCTGCGAACAAGTGTTCGAACGTCTGGATGTCTGCGTCTCGTTGACGAGGAGGATCGCTTGGTGGACTTGGACCTGACCAAGAGGCAAAAGGAGATCTTTGACTTCATCCGCCGCTATGCGGACAAAACCGGCTATCCGCCGACGGTTCGCGAGATCGGCAAAGCGGTCGGTTTGCACTCCTCTTCCACGGTGCATGCCCATCTGGCCAACCTGGAGAAGATCGGGCTGCTGCGTCGCGATCCGTCGAAGCCGCGGGCGATCGAGCTGCTCTTCGACAAGGCGAAGAAGACGATCCTTCCCGAGCAGGCTGGCTTTCCCCTGCTTGGCCACGTGGCCGCGGGCGCGCCGATCCTGGCCGAAGAGAACATCGAGGAATACATTGAGATCCCCGACGTGATCGGTGGCGAGGAAGGCGACTACGTGCTTCGCGTGCGCGGCGAAAGCATGAAGGACGCCGGCATCTTCGAGGCCGACTATGTGATCGTCAGGCCGGCCGAGGACGCGAGCGACGGTGAGATCGTCGTCGCCCTGCTCGGCGAAGAGGCGACGGTCAAGCGCTTCTTCCGCGAGAGCGACCACATCCGGCTGCAGCCCGAGAACGAGACGATGGAGCCGATCCGCAGTGCCGAGGTCTCCGTCATCGGGCGGGTTATCGGCGTCGTCAGAAAGGTTTGACGCGACTCAGGGACCTCTGGGGCCGTCAAGGCCACTTACCGGCTTCGATCAGACGCTTGTAGCGCCGCTGGCGCCGACGGGCGTCGCGCATCACCAGCGGCAGCAGCCGCAGGGCGAAGCGGGGGAAGAGGTCGAAGAGGCGCAGCATCGGACCGCGCCAGCGGGGCAGGACCAGCAAGGGCCGTGGCCGTTCTGACAGCTTGCCGACCTCGGTTGCCACGTGCTCCGGCGTCAGCAGCTCACCCGAGAACGAGCCGGCGGCGGCCGGGTCGTCGAGTTTGTCCTCCAGCATCGGCGTCCAGATGCCGTCGGGGCAAACGGCGGAGACCTCTATGTCGGAGATGCCGGAGCGGCGCAGGTCGAAGAGGGTACCGAGGGTGAAGGCCATCGCCGCGTGCTTGCTGGCCGAGTAGTTGACCTCCCCCGGCGCCGCGACCAGCCCGGCAAGCGAGATCACGTTGATCACGTGGCCGCGACCGGTGGGGACCATCTTCTCCAGCGCCGCGATCGTGCCGTTCATCGTGCCGAGGGCGTTCACGTCGAGCATGAGCTTGCGAGTCGACTCGTCCTGCTCCCAGGACTGGCCGGTCGCCAGGACGCCCGCGTTGTTCACCCAGAGGTCGAGCGAGCCGGCTCGGCTGGCCACGTCTGCCGTGGCCCGACAGGCCTCGACGTCGGTGACGTCGAGCTCGGAAGGAGTCGCCCCGGCCCCGATCTCCGCCGCCGTCGCCGCGGCAGCGGACGCCTCGACGTCGGTGACCTGGATCAGGTAGCCGCGGCTGGCGAGGTCGAGAGCGATGGCGCGCCCGAGCCCACCGCCCGCTCCCGTGACGACGGCTACCGGCATGTTGGGCAGGATATTCGATGCAATTGTCGCGAGCTCCCGGGTGTCCGCGGTACCATCCGGGAAGCGGGCTGAGCGACCGCGGGGGGAGAGAAAACCCCTCGAGGAAAGTCCGGACACCAAAGGGCGAGGGCGGTGGGTAACGCCCACCCGGGGAAACCTGCGGGAAAGTGCCACAGAAACATACGGCCGATGGCGCAGCCACACGTGAGCTGCGTACAGGCAAAGGTGAAATGGTGCGGTAAGAGCGCACCGGCGCCGCGGTGACGCGGCGGCCAGGCAAACCCCGCCCGGTGCAAGGCCAAACAGGATCGTCGACCCTGCCCGGCGAGGTCCAGGTAGGCCGCAGGGCCGCTTCGGCGGCCCCTCGGGGCTTCGGTCCCGATGAGATAGATGGTCGCTCCCGACAGGATCCGGCTTACAGGCCCGCTGCAGAGAGCCCCCTCCTCGGAGGGGGCTCTCGCCTGTGTGACCTCTGCACGATTTCCTGTCTTAGCGTTTGCTAACCTGCCGCCAACTTCCGCTGAATCTTCGCCACATATCGCGAAGAGCGGGGGACCCACAAGTTGGGGCGAATCGCCGGCATCTGCCGCGTAGCGCAGCTCTTTCAGCGCGAGCCCTTC
>DASSXC010000167.1:0-30109 GCA_035704205.1 Solirubrobacterales bacterium
GCTCGGCCTCAACGTGGCGCGCCAGGATGACAACGGCGCCAATCCGCGCCCCGACAACCGCTCCGGCTGGCTCGAGGGCGAGGCGCCGGCGACCCCGATCGACGACCTGATCGACAGCCAGGAAGAAGCGAACTTCTGGGATCCCTCGACCCAGCTGCGGGTGATCAGGAAGACGAAGAAGCCCCCGCCGTACCCCGCCAACCAGACAGCGGCATGAGCGGGGTCGCAGAGCGGCTGCGGGAGCTGCGCGACAGCGGGCTCCATCGCAGACTGCGGCTGGTCGAAGGGGAGCAGGGGCCGCGCGTCCTGCTCGACGGGAAGCCCGTGCTGCTGCTCTGCTCGAACAACTACCTCGGCCTGGCCGATCATCCGCGGGTTCGCCAGGCCACCAGCGAGGCGGCGCTGCGCTGGGGCGCAGGAGCCGGAGCGTCGCGGCTGATCTCGGGCAACATGGCGCCCCACCGGCGGCTGGAGGAGCGCCTGGCCGCTTTCAAGGGCTACGAGGCGGCCCTGCTCTTCGGCTCCGGCTACCTGGCGAACCTCGGCACGATCTCAGCCCTGGCCGGGCGCGGCGAGGTCGTCTTCTCCGACGAGCTCAACCACGCCAGCATCGTCGACGGCTGCCGCCTCGCCCGCGCCGAGACCTTCGTCTACCACCACCGCGACCTCGAGCAGCTCGCCTGGGGACTGCGCGAGGCACGGGGCCGGGGGTCGCTGATCGTCACCGACGGGGTCTTCTCGATGGACGGGGACGTCGCCCCCCTGGAAGAGCTGACCCGACTCGCGCGCGACTACGGCTGCCGCCTGATGGTCGACGAGGCGCACGCGACCGGCGCCCTTGGACCGGACGGGCGCGGCTCGGTCGCCGCCGCAGGGTTGAGCGGCGAGGTCGACCTGGTGGTCGGCACGCTGGGCAAGGCGCTCGGCTCCTACGGCGCCTACGTCTGCGCCAGCGCCGAGCTGAGCGAGTACCTGCTCAACACCGCCCGCTCGTTCATCTTTTCGACCGCCCTGCCGCCTCCCGTGCTTGCCGCCGCGATGGCGGCGCTCGATCTGCTCGAGGAAGAACCGGCGATGGTCGACCGGCTCGGCGCCAATGCCGCGGCGCTGCGCGAGGGTCTGCGGGCGGAGGGACTCTCGCCGGGCGGCGGCGGGAGGCAGATCGTGCCACTCGAGATCGGCGACCCGGAGCGAACGATGGCGCTATGCGAGCGACTGCTCGAGCGCGGAGTCTTCGCCCAGGGGATCCGCCCCCCGACCGTGCCGCCGGGCACCTCGCGGCTGCGCTTCAGCGCGATGGCGACCCACGAGGAGGCCGACCTGCGCGAGGCAGCGAAGCATGTCGGCGCCGCAGCGCGCGAAGTCGGCCTCGCCATACCGACCCCGCTGGCCGCTTGACCGAAGACGTATCGCCGCCCGCCAACACGTTTTCCATCTCACAGATGGAAAACGTGTTGGCGGGCGGCACATCGGGATTCTTCGTGACCGGGACCGGGACCGAGGTGGGGAAGACCGTGGTCGCCGCGGTCATCGCCCACTCCCTCGCCAAGGAAGGCAAGCGCGTCGCGGTCTTCAAGCCGGCCGTAACGGGACTTGACGAGCTCGCCGCCGGTGGGCCAGAAGGCGACACGGCGGGTGACCTTTCGGCCCACCGGCGGGGCAATGCAGCGGATCATGAGTTGCTTCGCCTCGCAGCAGGCTCCAGGCAGAACGACGACGAGATCGCGCCCTACCGGTACGGGCCGCCGATGTCTCCGCATCTGGCGGCGGAGCTGGCTGGCGAGGAGATCGAGCCGGCTCGCCTGCTTCGCGCGGCCAACGCCGCCGCGGCAGGCGCCGACCTGCTCGTCTGCGAGGGGGTCGGCGGCCTGCTGGTGCCGCTGGCGCCGGACTACCTGGTCCGTGACCTCGCCGCGGACCTCTCGCTCCCCCTGGTGATCGCCGCATCTCCCGGCCTCGGCACGATCAACCACACCCTGCTGACGATCGAAGCGGCGCGTGGGACCGGGCTCGAGGTTGCGGCGGTCGTCCTCACCCCCTGGCCGGAGCAACCGACCGCGATCGAGGAATCGAACCGAGAGACGATCGCCGCGCTCGGCAAGGTCGAGGTCGAGACGCTGCCGCGCCTCGACCTCTCCAGACCAGAGAGCTGGCCGAAGACCCTGGCGAGTCACCCCCCTTCTACGGGGGGGTGACTCGCCAGAGGGTCAGCCGGGGGATCCGGCAACCGCCTCCTGTGCGGCCAACTCGGAGCCACCGGGGTTGACAGCCGCCTCGGCGACCTCGGTGCTCACCCCCCTCGGCCTGGCGCGGATCGCCGCGGCGGCGATCGCCGCCCCCAGCAGGGTCACCCCGGCGGAGACCGCCATCGCGTTGCTGAGCCCGTCGACGAACTGCTGCGGTGCGGCCGTCTCGAAGCTGCTGCCGGCGGCACCCTGGAAGATCGCCCCGCTGACCGCGATGCCAAGGCTGCCGCCGACCATGCGGAACATCGAGAGGACGCCGGAGGCGATGCCGGCCTTCTCGACCGCGACGGCGTTCATCGCCGCGCTGGTCATCGGCGACATCGTCAGCGCGATGCCGATGCCGAGCAGCATGAAGCCGGGCAGCAGGTCGAGATAGGTCGAGTCGACGGCGATCCCGGTGAAGCTGCAGAGCGAGGCGGTGAGGATCGCCAGGCCGGCGACGATCAGCCAGCGCGGCCCGAAGCGGTCGGCCAACCTGCCGGCGACCGGCGCCACGCCGACGATCATCAGGGTCGAGGGCAGGAAGCGAACACCGGCCTCCAGCGGCGAGTAGCGGAGGATGTCCTGCATGTAGAGGGCGAGGAAGAAGAAGACGCCCATCATCGCGAAGGTGATGATCAGGGCGACGACGACCGCGCCGAGGAAGTTGCGATCGGCGAAGAAGCGGAACTCGACCATCGGCACCTTGACCCGCAGCTCGGCGAGGACGAAGGCGGCGAAGCCGAGCCCGGCGCCCACCAGCAGGCCGACGATCTCGGGCGAGCCCCAGCCCCAGCTGTTGCCCTCGACCAGGGCGAGGACCAGGGCGGTGAGGCTGAGGGTCAGCGTCGCCACGCCGAGGTAGTCGACCTCGCGGCCGACGGTGGTGTCGCGCGACTCGCGCACGGCGAACACGGTCGCCGCCACGGCGCCGATCGCGACCGGCAGGTTGAGGTAGAAGATCGCCCGCCAGCTGACGTGCTCGGTGAGGAAGCCGCCGAGGACGGGGCCGACGGCCAGGGCCAGGGCCGAGACGCCGGCCCAGGTGCCCATCGCCTTGCCGCGCTCGTGGGCGGGGAAGGCGTCGGTGATGATCGAGAGCGTGCCCGGCATCATCAGCGCCGCGCCGACGCCCTGCAGGACGCGGCTGGCGACGAGGTCGGTCGAGCCCTGGGCGAGGCCCGCCGTCGCCGAGGAGAGGGCGAAGATGACGACGCCGATCAGGAACATGCGGCGGCGGCCGAAGATGTCGCCGAGCCGCCCGCCGGTCGCCAGCAGCACGGCGAAGGAGAGCGTGTAGCCGTTGATCGTCCACTCCAGGCCGGAGATCGAGGCGCCGAGGTCGCGCTGGATCGAAGGGATCGCGACGTTGACGACGGTGTTGTCGAGCATGATCATGAACAGCGCGAAGCACATCGCTCCGAGCGTCCACCACTTGCGGTTGTCGTCGGTGATCAGGTGGCGGTAACGGGTCAAGCTGGTCCAACTCCCTTCAGGTGCTCATAGGTCTCGGCGATGTCGTCCCTGTCCATCAGCGAGTCGATCGCGGCGTCGAGCTTGCGGCGCTGCGCGGAGCTGAGGCTCTCGGCGAACGACTCCAGGCCGGCCTGGCGGACGACCAGCAGGGTGTCGACGAACTGCTTGCCCTTGGCGGTGATCGCGACGCGCCTGACGCGGCGGTCCTCCGGATCCTCCAGTCGCGTGACCAACCTCTTCTTGACCAGGGCGTCGACCGCCCGGCTCATCGAGGGGACCGAGACGCCGAAGGTCTCGGCCAGCTCGCCCACCTGGCGCGGATCGGCGCTCTCGCCGATCCCGCCCAGCTCGAGCAGTGCCTTGCACTGCGTCATCGAGAGGCCAGACTCCTCGATCACCCGCAGCTGGTTGCCCCGGTCGTAGAGGAAGACGTGGCGCAGCAGGGCGCTCAGCCGGGCGGCGGTGTCCTGCGCCTCGGGAGCGACCGCCTTCTCGACGACCGCCGCAATCTCACTCGCTTGCATGCGCACAATGTTTGCACATGCACAACTATTTCTCCAACGAAATAGTTGTCTGCGTGAGCTACGTCACGCAGCGTGGTCCTCCCCGCGGTAGGGCCCCGGCTTGGTCCTTTGCCGTCCGCCGGGGAAGGCAAGCCTGAGGATCGTCCGCTGCACCATGCCGAGCTGCTGACCGAAGGGGCCGCTGTTGTAGGGCAGGCCGTAGCGCTCGCAGATGTCCTTGACCTGCGGGGCGATCTCGGCGTAGCGGGTGCTCGGCAGGTCGGGGAAGAGGTGATGCTCGACCTGGTAGCCGAGGTTGCCGCTGGCGACGTGGAAGAGCGGGCTGCCCTCGATGTTGGCCGCTCCGACGAGCTGGCGTACGTACCAGCCGCCGCGGCTCTCGTCCTCGACCTCCTCCGCGGTGAAGGTGTAGGTCTGGTCAGGAAAGTGGCCGCAGAAGATGATCGCGTAGGCCCAGACGTTGCGGATCACGTTGGCCGCGGCGTCGGCCGACGCGGTCGAGCGATACGCCTGGCTACCACCGCGCAGGGTCGAGCGCAGGGCCCCGGCAAGTCCGCCGCGCCGCTTGCGCCCGCGAGCACTCGCGCCCCGCCGCCCCTCGATCGCCGTGTCGAGCGCTGCCATCGCCAGCCCGCTCAGAAGCGGCCAGGCGACGTAGTCCTTGACGATCTGACTCTTCGCCTTCTCTCGAATGCCCGCCAGCTCCCGCTTGACCTGGGCCTTCGACTTCCTGCCGGTCCGTATCGCCTCGAAGTCGAGGTCGTGGAACGCCACACCCCACTCGAAGAACGCCATCAGCAGAAGGTTGTAGAGCGGCTGCAGGAGGTAGACGGGGTGCCATTTCTGCCGCGGGTCGATGCGCATGATCTCGTAGCCGAGATCCTTGTCCTTGCCGAGGATGTTGGTGAAGGTGTGGTGGACGTAGTTGTGCGAGTGCTTCCACGCCTCCGCGGTCGAAGCGGTGTCCCAATCCCAGGTCGAGGAGTTGATCTGGGGATCGTTCATCCAGTCCCACTGGCCGTGCAGGACGTTGTGGCCGATCTCCATGTTCTCGAGAATCTTGGCCATCGAGAGCGATGCCGTCCCCGCTATCCAGGCCGGTCGGTAGCGTGATGCGAGGAGCAGCACGCGCCCCATCACGGCGAGGCGCCGTTGCATCGCGATCATGCTCTCGATGTAGCGGCGATCGCGCGTGCCGAGGTCGGCGAACTCGCGGTCGCGGATCATGTCGAACTCGCGTCCCAGCTCGTCCAGCTGCTCCCGCGAGAGGTGGCTGAGGGGACTGGCGGTCTCGGTGCTCACTACGGTCATCGTCTGCCTTTCGGTTGTCTCAAAGTGCGATCTCGATCGGGCCCTCGGGCGCGTTGACGCAGGTGCGGATCATCTCTCCCTCGCCGCCGTGCACCTCGCCGGTGCGCAGGTCGCGCACCTCTCCCGCGCACAGCCTGCCGACACAGGTGTGGCAGATCCCCATCCGACAGCCGAAGGGAAGTACGGCGCCGGCCTCCTCGCCGCCGACCAGGATCGGCGTGGCGCCGTCGCACTCGGCCATGACGCCGCTCTTCGCGAAGCGCACGCTGCCTCCCTCTCCGCCGCCGGGGTCGTCGCCAATCATCGGCTGGAAGCGCTCCAAGCAGAGCTGCTCGGCCACACCCTCGTCCTTCCAGTGGGCGCTCATCGCATCGAGCATCTCCCCCGGCCCCGAGAGAAAGGCGTGTCGCCGACGCCAATCGGGACAGAGGCGATCGAGGTCGGTGGGGGCGATGCGGCCCTGCTCGCCGGTGATCCGCAGCTGCAGCCGATATCCGGCGTGGGATTCGTCGATCTCCCGCAGGCGGTCGGCGAAGATGACGTCGCTCGCCGTCCGGGCCGAGTGGACGTGGACGACGTCGTGAAGGTCGTCGCGGCGGTGGAGGCAGCGCAGCATGCTCATGATCGGCGTGATGCCGCTGCCGGCGCTGATGAAGAGCAACTTGCCGGGCACCGGGTCGGGGAGGACGAAGGTCCCTTCCACTCCGCCGAGCCTGACCACGTCCCCCGGCCTTGCCTGGCGCACGAGGTGGGGCGAGACCTTGCCGGAGTCGACCAGCTTCGGCGTGATGCTGATGCACCCGTCGTGCCGGTCGGGCTCCGAGGTGAGCGAATAGGCACGCCAATGGTGCACCCCGTCGATCACGACTCCGATCCGCAGGTACTGGCCGGGACGGTGACCCATCCATTCGTAGCCGGGACGGATCAGCACAGTGACGGTATCGGCGGTCTCCTTCTCGATCCGCTCGATCCGCCCGCGCAGCTCGCGGGTCGACCAGAGCGGATTGATCAGCTCGAGGTAGTCGTCGGGCAGCAGTGGGCTGAAGAACGCACGGACCGCCCGCAGTGCTTGCCTCCTGACGGCAGGAACCTGGGGAGTAGCGCCACGCTCAGCCATCGAGCCCAACATTACATCGTTTGATGTCACGGTCTGTGAAATCCCGCACGCTGGTCGACGGTTACCCGCCGCGGCCCGGTCTATGTTTGTGGTCTTGGCGATGTCGGTGGACCACGCTCAGCTCGATCGCGACCATCTCTGGCACCCGTTCACCCAGCAACGGGGCTGGGTCGAGGAAGAGCCAGTGATTATCGAGCGGGCCGAGGGCGCGGATCTGATCGACAGCGGGGGGCGTCGCTACATCGACGGCGTCTCGTCGCTCTGGTGCAACGTCCACGGGCACCGCCACGCTCGCATCGACACCGCCGTGCGGGAGCAGCTGGAGAGGGTCGCCCACTCGACCATGCTCGGCCTCTCCCACCCGGGCGGCGCCGAGCTGGCGGCAAAGCTGGTCAAGCTGGCGCCGGGGGACCTCTCGCGCGTCTTCTACTCGGAGTCGGGCTCGACCGCGACCGAGATCGCCCTGAAGATGGCCTTCCAGTTCCAGCAGCAGCGCGGCGGCCAGCACGCCCGGCGCACCTCCTTCGTCCACCTGCGCGAGGCCTATCACGGCGACACGATCGGCTCGGTCTCGGTCGGCGGCATCGACCTCTTCCACTCCACCTACCGCCCGCTGCTGTTCAACACCCACGCGACCGAGCCGGGCGACGCCGCCGACCTCGAGCGCGTCCTCTCCTGCCACGAGGAGGAGATCGCCGCACTGATCGTCGAGCCACTGGTCCAGGGCGCCGCCGGAATGCTCGTCCACCCCCCCGGCTACCTGAAGGCGGCGCGCGAGCTCTGCGACCGCTTCGGGGTGCTGATGATCTGCGACGAGGTCGCCACCGGCTTCGGCCGCACGGGGACGATGTTCGCCTGCGAACAGGAGGGGGTCGAGCCCGACCTGCTCTGCCTCGCCAAGGGCCTCACCGGTGGCTACCTGCCGCTGGCGGCGACGCTGGCGACGGAGCGGATATACGAGGGCTTCCTCGGCGCGCCGGAGGAGGGACGGACCTTCTTCCACGGCCACACCTACACCGGCAACCCCCTCGCCTGCGCGGCGGCACTGGCCAGCCTCGAGGTATTCGAGGGGGAGCGGACGCTGGAGCGCCTGCGGCCAAAGATCGAGCTGCTGGGCGAAGAGCTCGACGCCGTCGCCGCCATGCCGGAGGTAGCCGAAGTACGCCGGCGCGGCACCATGGTCGGCATCGACCTCGGCGAGCACGACCCAGTCCTCCGCCTCGGCCACCAGGTCACCCTCGAGGCCCGCAAGCGCGGCGCGATCATCCGCCCCCTGAGCGACGTCGTGGTCCTGATGCCCCCCCTCTCGATCTCCGAGAGCGAGCTAAGACGCCTGGTCGAGATAACGGCCGCCTCGATCCAGGCGGCCCATCGTTCGGTCTACGGATCTCAGGCCGCAGCGCGAACGGCGACGTCCAAGGTGACCACTCGATCAGGCGCCGCGATCGCCGCCTGAGCCGCGGCAATCAGAGCTTCGGCGTCGAGCTCAAATCGATCGGCAGCGGCACGCAGTGGCTCCTCCAAGCCAAGATCGGGGTAGAGCAACTCCACATTGACCGGCTTTCCGTCTGCAAAAGTGACGTTTACCTGCTCTCCAACCCCCTCACTGCCTTCCCATCGAGCAGCGTCGACCAAATCGATCGATAGGGCATTCGCCTCGCTGTCATAGTCGGCTCTCATCGTGCCTTCCTCCTGATAATCACTGTAATGACATACCCGGGCACGTCAGAGGCGAGGACGACCTCAATTGCTCGATCGCCGACGCGGCCAACGGCAATGGAGTTGCCATCCTTATCGATCCTCCATCGGTCTGGGGAAATGACGATCGCCTCGATGGTACTCGGCCGAATTCGCTCTCCCCGCATCCGATTCTTCGCGTGATGGCTGTAGCGCACATGTCTCTAAGCTCTCAGCGGCCGATTCTCTCCCCCCAGGTAGAGTCAATCCATGGCGGAGAGACACAGGGGCCCAGCTGAGGCTCCTAATCTCGGGGAGCCTTCGACGCCGCGGCCGTCGGCTTCCGTGGTGCTGCTTAGACGTGGCGGGAAGCATGGAGATCGGGCTTTAGAGGTGCTGTTGCTCAAGCGGACCGAAGAGGCTCGGTTCATGCCGGGGGTTTGGGTGTTCCCAGGGGGCGGCGTTGACGAGTGCGACGGCGAGGGTGAGGCCGGGCGCCGAGCATGTGCGGTGCGCGAGCTGGAGGAGGAGGCGGGGATCGCTCTGCCTGAGGACGAGGAGCTGGTGCTGTTCTCGCGCTGGATCACGCCCGAGGTGATCTCGCGTCGCTTCGACGCCTGGTTCTTCCTGGCACTCGCTCCCGCCCACACACCCCCCGAGCCCGATGGGGTGGAGACGACCGAGGCCGGCTGGTTCGAGCCCGGGGCAGCGCTCGCCGCGCAGGAGGCGGGTGAGATGGCGCTTGCCTTCCCGACCATCAGCCAGCTCAAGTCACTGCTGCCGTACCGGACCTCTACCGAGGCGATCGAGGCCCACCGGGGGCGCGAGGTCGAGCCGATCCTGCCCAAGGTGATCGGCACCCGGGAGAACCATCGGGTCGTCCTGCCGGGCGATCCCGACTATCCCACCTGATCCGCTGTTTCAGACATCAGCCGGAAAGGGCTCCAGCCCGGCGTGCCAGGGGCCGGGCGGATAGGTGTGGACGCCGCTCTCGTCCATCTCCCCCTGCAGGCGCTTGAACAGCTGCCCGGCGTTTTTCAGCGCCTCTTTCAGCTCCGCCTCGCTGCGCTCGCCCAGGTGCCAGAGGAACCAGAGCTGGCGGTCGTTGACGCCGAAGTCGATCTCGCCGGTCATCGTCGCCGTCCAGTCGAGGAAGCCGGGGCTGAACAGCTCGCGCAGCTTGACCGGGTCGTACTCGCTGGGAATCGTCGCCAAGAAGCGCCTGTTGAAGTCGATCGACTCGAACTCGACCTTGCGGGCGAAGCGCTGGGTGACGATCTCGTGCCCCTCGATCGACTCGACGTTGAAGGCGGGGATCACCCTGGCGAGGTCGGGCATGTGGGCCTTGGCGAGCAGCGCCGTCGGCAGAACCGCCTTGCTGAAGAAGCCACCGACTTCCTTTTCGTCGGCATCGCAACACGATCCCCAGAAGCCCTCGGCGAGCTGCCCGGTGAGGCGGTTGCTGCCGCCCACGCAAAGGGCCACCGGCCCGTCTTTGGGGTTGATCCCGCCAACAGGCTCGTAGGTCAACCCCTGGCGCTCGCCGTGGCGCCGCACGATCTCGGCCCACTCGACGGCTTCCTGCTTCGCGCCCATGAGCCGATCCTATGCGGGTAGGATGAGCCGCATGACTATTGCCCTCATCGTGATCGTCGCGATCATCGTCATCGCGGTCTTCTACTTCATCGCCAAGCGCAACTCGATCATCGCCTCGCGCAACCGGGTCGACGAGTCCTGGAGCGGAATCGACGTGCAGCTCAAGCGCCGCCACGACCTCGTGCCCAACCTGGTCGAGACGGTCAAGGGCTACGCCGCGCACGAGAGCGAGACCTTCGAGAAAACGACCAAAGCGCGCGCCGAGGCCATGTCCGCGGCGAGCGTCGGCGAAACGGCACAGGCGGAGCAGAAACTGACCCAGGCGCTGGCCGACCTGCGCGCCGTCGCCGAGAACTATCCGACCCTGCGCGCCACCGAGAACTTCCAGCAGCTCAGCCGCAACCTCTCCGAGCTGGAGGACGAAATCCAGGCCTCGCGGCGGATCTACAACTCCAACGTGCAGTCCTACAACACCGACATCGAACAGTTCCCGGGCTCGATCATCGCCAACCAGGGCGGCTTCACCGCGCGCGAGTACTTCGAGATCGAGGACAAATCCGAGCGCGAGCCGGTCTCGGTCAGCTTCGACAAGTAAGCCGACGCCCCCAGCGTTCCCTAATCTTCTAGACATGAGCGCAACCACAGAGGCAACGCTCTGGATCTGCGAGAGCTGCGGGTTCATCTACGACCCGGCGATCGGCGATCCCGACGGCGGCATCCCACCGGGAACCAAGTTCGAGGACATTCCCACCGACTGGTTCTGCCCCGTCTGCGGCGCGAGAACCACTGATTTTCGTCCACTCGAGGCTGGAGAGGCCTAGGGCCGCGGGTCCTGTCACGGCGGCGGGAGGAGCGTTTAGGCTTGCTGCGTGTTCGACTACGACTGGATAGTGGTCGGGTCCGGGTTCGGCGGGTCCGTGTCCGCGCTTCGTTTAGCTGAAAAGGGCTACGACGTTGCGGTTCTCGAGTGCGGAAAGCGGTTCGAGGACAAGGACTTTCCCAGCTCGACCGGGGACAGTCGGCGTTACTTCTGGGCTCCGCGGGTGGGGATGAAGGGGATCTTTCGGCTCAGCATCTTCAAGGACATCGCCGTGGTCAGCGGCTGCGGGGTCGGCGGCGGCAGCCTCGGCTACGCCAACACGCTCTACGTCCCCCCCTCCCCCTTCTTCGAAGACCCGCAGTGGGCCGACCTGGAGAGCTGGGAGGCTCGGCTCGCCCCCCACTACGAAACCGCGCAGCGGATGCTCGGCGTCGTCGTCCACGACAACGACGACCCGGCCGACCAGCTCCTGCGCGAGTACGGCGAGGAGCTGGGCGTCGGCGACACCTACCGCAAGACGCCGATCGGGGTCTACCTCGACAACCCGGGCAAGACCGTCCCCGATCCGTTCTTCGAAGGCGAGGGACCGGAGCGGACCGGCTGCATGCAGTGCGGCCGCTGCATGGTCGGCTGCCCGCACGGCGCCAAGAACACGCTGGTCAAGAACTACCTCTGGCTGGCCGAGCACCGCGGCGTCGAGGTGCAGGCAGAGCGCACCGTCACCGACATCCGCCCGCTCGGCGCCGCCGACGGCAGCGACGGCTACACGGTCACGAGCGAGCGCTCGGGCCTGCTGCGCGGTCGCAGGCGGCGCACGGTGACCGCCCGCGGCGTGATCGTCGCCGCCGGTCCGCTCGGCACCAACAAGCTGCTGCAGCGCTGCCGCCTGGGCGGCTCGCTGCCGCGGATCTCGCCGCGCCTCGGCGAGCTGGTCCGCACCAACAGCGAGAGCATCCTCGGGGTCAGGGTCCCCGAGGACTACCCCGGCGAGCTGAGCCGGCGGGTCGCGATCACCTCGAGCATCTACCCCGACCCCCACACCCACATCGAGACCGTCACCTACGGCGAGGCGGGCGACTCGATGAGCCTGCTCAACACGCTGCTGGTCGGCGACGGCACGCGGGTGACCAGGCCGGTCAAGCTGCTGGGCCAGATCCTCCGCCACCCCGTGAACTTCGCCAAGATCATGTGGCCGCGCGGCAGCTCGCGCCGCACGATCATCCTCCTGGTCATGCAGACGCTCGACAACGCGATCGCCCTGCGGCCGAAGCTGAAGCGCAACGGCGAGGTGCGCCTGCAGACCGAGCAGGACCCCGAGCGACCCAACCCGACCTTCATCCCGGTCGCCAACCAGGCGGCCGAATGGCTGGCGGAGCGGACCGGGGGCATTGCCACCAGCTCGGTGACCGAGGCGGCCTTCAACATCCCCACGACCGCCCACATCCTCGGCGGCGCCGTGATCGGCCACGGCCCCGAGGACGGCGTGGTCGACTCGCGCCAGCGCGTCTTCGGCTACGAGAACCTGATGGTCTGCGACGGCGCCGCGATCCCCGCCAACGTCGGCGTCAACCCCAGCCTGACGATCACCGCCCTGGCCGAGCACGCGATGAGCCAGGTGCCGCCGAAAGAAGGGGCCGAGCCACGCTCCCTTCCAGAGGCGGCCCGGCCCGCAGTTCCCGCCTGACGCGAGCTACTCGGCGAACTTCTCAGCGACGTAGTTCCAGTTCACCACGTTCCAGAATGCGTCGATGTAGTCGGGGCGTTTGTTCTGGTACTTGAGGTAGTAGGCGTGCTCCCAGACGTCGCAGCCGAGCAGCGGGACGCTGCCGTCGGCGACCGGCGAGTCCTGGTTCGGCGTCGAGACGACGGCCAAGCCGGAGCTGTCCTTCACCAGCCAGGCCCAACCGGAGCCGAAACGGGCGATGCCGGAGTTTTTGAACTCCTCCTTGAAGGAGTCGAAGGAGCCGAAGGTCTCGTCGATCGCGGCCGCGAGGTCGCCGCCCGGCGCGCCGCCGCCATCGGGGCTGAGCATCTGCCAGAAGAGCGAGTGGTTGTAGTGGCCGCCGCCGTTGTTGCGCACCGGGCCCTGCTTGTCTCCGGGCAGGCTGGAAAGGTTGCGAATCACGTCCTCGACGTCACGGTCTGCCCACTCGGTCCCCTCCAGGGCGGCGTTCGCTTTGTCGACGTAGGCCTGGTGGTGCTTGTCGTGGTGAACCCGCATCGTCGCCTCGTCGATGTGGGGCTCGAGCGCGTCGTAGTCGTAAGGCAGGTCGGGAACCGAAAAGGCCATCTGGAAGCTCCTTGTTTTGGTTTGGCTGCCGTGAGGGTAGCTAGAAGGCGCACCGGCGCGTCGAGGGGCGGGCTCTGGGGTACCGTCAGGCGTGGCTATGGATGCAGAGCGGCAAAAGGACGACGCGGCAGCAGCCCCCGGGCCGGGAGCTGATCAGCAGCTTGCCCGCGATCGCGAGCTCTGGCGCCGCTTTGCCCAGACTCGCGACCCGGCGATTCGAGAGGAGCTGGTGCGACGCAACATGCCCTTCGCCAAGCGGCTCGCCCTGCGCTACCGGGGAGCCAGCGAGTCCTTCGACGACCTGCTCCAGGTCGCCAACCTCGGCCTGCTCAACGCCGTCGACCGCTTCGACCCGGAGCGAGGCATCCCCTTCACCGCCTTCGCTTCGCCGACGATCCTCGGTGAGCTCAAACGCCACTTCCGCGACCGGGTCTGGACCGTGCGCGTGCCGCGCGGGCTGCACGACCGCATGGCCGAGGTCGACAAAGCGATCACCGAGCTGACCAAGGGGCTGCAGCGCTCGCCCTCCGTCGGCGAGATCGCCGAGCGCCTGGGGGTGGAGCAGACCGACGTGCTCGAGGTGATGGAGGCGAACCACAACCGGCGGCCGCTGTCGCTGGACCGCCCCGCCGGCAACGAGGACAGCGACGAATCGGCCCCCTCGGAGTGGATCGGCGAGGAGGACGACTCCTACGAGCTGGTCGAGGGGCGGATCGCGCTGGACTCGGCGCTGCCCCATCTTGATGAGCGCGAGCGCCTGGTGCTGCGTCTGCGCTTTGCCGAGGACATGACCCAGTCTCAGATCGCCGAGCAGATCGGCCACTCGCAGATGCACGTCTCGCGCATCCTGCGCCGCGCCCTGGCCCGCATCCGCGATCAGATCAGGGAGCAGCAGCAAAGCGAATGACCAGGTACTCGCCGTCGTCGAACTCCTCGACGGTGAGTTCGTCCGCCAGCGTCTCCAGCGAGCCGCCGACGTCGGGAACCTCCAGGTCTTCGCGGATGCGGGTCGCGGCCCCGGACTCCATCGGGCCAAGGCGCAAATCGATCCCGTCCGAGCGCTCGTCGAGCCCGAGTTTCACCCGGCCGTCGCTGAAGCGTTGGGGGGCGGCGACGGCGATCGCGTCGGTGACCAGAACCGCATCGGAGACACGATCGACGGAGAGGTCCCGACGCGCGGCCAGTGCTCCGACCACCCGGGCCAGCACCGGCGCGAGCAACTCCGAGCGGTCGATCACCACCTCGGTGCGGTCGGCCGGGTAGGGCTTCATCGCCACCGGATCGCCCCGGCCGTCGGTGCCGCCGCCCTTCAGCGGCACGCGCATCGTGATCTCGGTGCCCCTGTCGAGGCCACCGGCGATCGAGAAGCTGCTGGAGAGCGCGGCGATCAGCGAAAGGCCCAGCCGCAGGCTGTCGCGATCGCTGTCGGCCTGCGGCCTGATCCCCACCCCCTCGTCGCGCACGGTCACGGTCAGCCCATCCGTATCGGGCTTGGCCTCGACGCTGAGTGGCCCCGGCTGACCCTGGTAGGCGTGGACGACGACGTTCATGCAGGCCTCGGTGACGACGGTCTTCAGATCGGCGAGGCCCGGTTCGTCCATGCCGATCTCCTCCGCCAGCCCGGCCAGGGCATGGCGGATGACGGCAACGTTCTCCGATTTCGCGGGTAGCACCATCTGCAGCCCCCTGGGCCTGTCATGGATCGCCGAAGTGTCTGAGTTGGACCCCATTCTTGCCGCCGAGGGTAGGTGCCCTCCGCGGGAACGAGCATAAATCGTCGGGCTTTGAGTTCCTACGCTACCCTCGCCGTTCTGGGCACAAACCAGCCTCTTGTTCTTATTTTCGGTTGCTCTCGATCGCGGCTGGGGCTGATGTAGGATCGAACCGTGAGCCCAGTTCCCTTTGAGGTGGACAGCGAGGAGCTCGAGGACGGCATCCGCGTCTTCACGGTCCGTGGTGAGCTCGACATGAATACGGCGCCCGAGCTCGAGCGACAGCTCGATAGCGCGCTCTCGGGACCGACCTCCTCGATCATGCTCGATCTCTGCGAGTGCGAGTTCATCGATTCGACCGGCATCGCGTTGATCGTCCGCGCCTGGCAACAGCTCGATCGGGGCGCCGGCGGTGAGGGGAAGGGTCGCGTCGTCCTCTGCTCCCACAACCATCAGGTACGGCGACTGCTGAAGATCACCGGGGTCGAAAACTCGATCTCGATGCACGAGCAGCGCGACTCGGCGTTAGCCGAGCTGCGCGGCTGACCGCGGCTCTGCGCTCGAGGCGAAGCGGATCGCGGCCTCCTCGGGATCGGGGAAGACTTCGCCGTGGACGAAGCGACCGTTCCGCACCTCCCAGATCCAGGCGATCGGGACGTCGCGGATCCCCAGGTCACGGCTGCGCGCGTAGACACGGCCTCGGACCAGCAGCCAATCGCCGCGGCAATCGACCTCGCTCGGCGTGATCTGCAGCTCTTCCCAGACCTCGGCGACGTCGGTGAGGTAGTCGTGCAGGCCAGATTTCCCGCTGTAGGGGGCCTCGCGGCCGACCGCCTCCGCGGTCCCGACCGGGAAGAAGGACATCTCCTCGTCGCAGAGCTCGACGATGCAGCCCTCGTCGCGCTGGTTGAAGCACCGATACAGGCGCTCGACCAGCTCCACGTGCGAATCAGGCATCGCCGCCCCCCACGCCGATCGTCGCCGGGCCCGCACGCTCGGCAGAGGCATCGGTGGCGACGTGAACCCGCTCGCGCGAGGCGCGCGAGATGGCGAGCATCGCCACGTCGTCGTCGAGCTGTCCTTCGGTGAAGGAATGCAGGGAGCCCTCGAGCCGCTGCACCGCCAGAGCCGGATTGGTGGCACCGCGAAGATGCTCGTGCAGCCGCGCCTCGCCAAAACGTCCGTCCGCGCCCTGCGCCTCGGTGATCCCGTCGGTGACGATCACGAGCTGCTGGCCGGGCTCGACCTCGCTGCGGACGATCCCCCACTCGGCGTCGTGAAAGGCGCCGAGCACCGGATCGGCGCCGGCCACCTCGCTGACCGTCTCGCCGTCGACGAGCAGGGGCGGAGGGTGCCCAGCCACAGCGAGGCGCACCGGCTCGAAGCGGTCCTCGCTCAGGGTCATCGCGGCGAGGCTGCAGAGGGCGGAGTCCCCGCGTGAGAGCAGCACCCGGTTGAGCGTGCGCAGGGCGACGAGGGGGTCGTCGCTGAGCAGGGCGGCGGTGCGCAGCGTGTAGCGCGCGACCGCCGTGATCGAGGCGGCGTGGGCGCCGCGCCCGGTGACGTCGCCGATCACCAGCATCCATCCCCCCGGCACCCGGAAGACGTCGTAGAAATCGCCACCGACCTCGTTCTCGGCCCCCGCCGGCCGGTACAGCGCCGCGATCGACCAGCCCGGTATGTGGGGCAGCGGCGGGGGCAGAAGGCCGCGTTGAAGGGTCTCGGCAATCTCCGCTCGGGCGCGCTCGGCCCGCTCCAGGTCGTCGAAGAGGCCCGAGTTGTCCAGGGCGAGCGCGACGCGACCGGAGAGGATCCAGGCAAAGCGGGAATCCTCGCGCCGGTAACGCCGCCGAGACCACGCGACCCCGATCGTCAGCGCTCCCGTCACTTCGCCCCGAGCCTGCAGGGCGACGGTGATCGCGGAGCGCATCCCCAGGCTGCGCAGGAACTCCAGATCCTCCTCGTCGTGGGCGAGCCCGCGCAGGTCGTGCTCCGACATCCGCTCGTAGAAACGGGGCTCCAGCGAGGCACTGCGCCCGTCCACCATGCGCGGCGGGGTCGAGGGCAGGCGTTCGGCGAGACCTTGCTCGAACTCGGGCTTGCCGCCGGGGGCGACCCGCACGGCGGCGCGGCGCGGCACGCGATCCTCGTCGATCACGTCGATCATGCAGAAGTCGGCGATCTCCGGCACGAGGATCGCGCAGATCGCCTCGAAGGTCTCCTCCAGCGAGCCGCCCGCATCGGAGACGGTGGCTATTTCACCGAGGATGCGGAAGCGCTGCCTGGCCTTGCGCTCACGGATCACCAGGACGGCCAGCAGGGCG
This sequence comes from Solirubrobacterales bacterium, assembly GCA_035704205.1. Lineage (GTDB taxonomy): Bacteria > Actinomycetota > Thermoleophilia > Solirubrobacterales > 70-9 > VRUE01. Next base: position 17,073 of record DASSXC010000167.1, read on the forward strand.
GCGAGGGCCGCGAGGGCTAACACGGCTATCTCGATCCAGGCCATCCCTCACCTTCCCACTTATCGCGCTACTGAAAAGCCAGTAGGACACTAGCTCCGACCCATCCAAATGTCCAACGGGCAATCAGCCGGCTCATCAGGTCGGACAGGAGCCTCAGGCGATGCCCTCGAACTCGTACTCGCGCAGGAAGCCCTCGAAGAGGCGCCGGTGACCCTGCTCGTCGTGGAGGATCTCGATCACCATGTCCTGGGTGACCGGATCGACCCCCTCGGTCTCCTCGACCATCCGCGTGTAGTGCTCGATGGCGCCGGTCTCCGCTTTGATCACCCCGCGGATCACGTGCACGATGTCGGTCTGCTCGTCGGGCGGCTGGAGGAAGCTCTGCTCCGCGGCGAAACCCTCCGAGCCCGGCACGACGCCGTAGAGCTCCTTGATCCGCTCGGCAAAGCGCTTGGCGTGGCCAAGCTCCTCTTCGACGTCCTCCCCCAACGACTCTTTGATCTCCTGCGCCCGCACGCCGTCGAGATTGACCGAGGCAGCCAGGTAGCTCATCACCGTCTCGATCTCCATCCAGTACGCCTTGCGCAGCAGCTCGACCACCTGCTCCCTCTTCTCCAGGTTGGCGCTGTCGAAGATCCCCTTGCTCGGGGCGGACGCTGAAGCCTCCATCGTTCCTCCATTTCGCGATTGCTGAGCGGAAATCACAGGTCGTTTTACGCCTACCCGGTGCCTGGCGGAATCAATCGCCGCAAATTGGCGATCTATTCCGCCCCTCGGACTGGTTCCGTCCTGTGCTCCGGGTTAGCTTTGAACTTGAGGTGGGTATGAAATCCGGTCCCATGGAAATGAACCGGCAGCTCTTCGCCTTGGGAGGCATCTATCCGCGAGGCTGGCCTGGGCGACCTTCGGAGATGCTCGCCGAATGCCTGATCGAGGGAGCGCACCCCGAGATCGAGGTCGAAGTTCGTTTCCACCAGACGGTCGAACGGCAGGTTCTGAACGGGGCCGGCGAGCCAGTCGACCAGCTTGTCGTGACCGGCCATCGCTACTGCTCTGGCGAGGAGATCGTGGAGAAGGAGCTGCGGCTCTCCTCGCTGCCGAATCGAACAGCCGCGCTCACCAAGGCCGACAGCGAGCGCATGGAGCTGGTCGAAGGCGGGGCCCCGGCAGGCACGGTTGTCTGGCACTGGGAGCCGTCGCATGCGACGGTCGAAGCATGGGCGGAGGAGGTCAGGCCGGGATTGCACCGCGTCAAGGTCATGCTCGCCAACCGCCTCGAATGGGACCAGGGCACCCAGGATCCGGGCCTGATGCGCACCCTGCGTTCTGCCCAGGTCATCGTCGAGAGCGCCGACGCCGCTTTCGCCTCACGCGTGAGCCGGCCGCCGCGGCCAAACGATGCGTTGGCTGGTCATCCCGCCGCGGCCTGACCAGGCATCAAGGCTCCGCCGTCCTCGCTCTGAGATAATCGCCACCTTCGGGGCGTGGCGCAGCCTGGTAGCGCGCACCGTTCGGGTCGGTGAGGTCCCCGGTTCAAATCCGGGCGCCCCGATTGGATGGACGCTCCCGCATGGCTCCGCATAGCCACGCGGGAGCGGCGATCTTTCCGACTTCGCGGGGCTATGCGGGGTGATGCACGGAGACTTGTGATGCAAGCGTGATGCAGCTCTCGACGCATGAGTGATGCAAGGGCCGGGGCGCTATCGCCCAGTGTTCGGCATCAGTCAGCGCGGAAAGTGGCCGTGTAGGCGCTTGTGGGCGCGTTCATAGACGCTGCGCGTCCGCTCGTCGCTGGGATGCCGCTCGCCAAAAGCTAGAAAGCTCCATGCCAAGGTTCGGTCGGGGTTCTGGACGAGCTGAAACACGAAGCCGTAGGGAGCTGCCGATGCACCCTGCTTGCCTAGCGGGACATAGAGCTTGTGACAGCCGGGCAGCCTGGTTTTGTCGCCGCTTTCGGGTCGACAGCGTTTCCAGTCCAATTTCGCGGTGCCGGCTTCGATCGCTTTGCGGGCGCTCTGTGCCTGAGCGCGGGCGCGGGCGGAAGGGTGATAGCGCTCGACCTCCTGCTCCCACTCAGTCGAGCCAAACTCGATTGAGACCGGCGGCAGCTTTCGTTTGGGCGAAGTCACGCGGGCAGAATAAGCTCGCCCGGATTCTCAAACCGCCGGGGCCCCTACAGGAGAGCCGCCCGCGTGCAGAGCGCGGCGGTCTTAGCCCTCGTCGTCGTAGGGAACGCCAGCCGAAAGCCGCTCGAAGTCCTCTGCAGAAGCCGGTTTCGTGCCACGCTGCGCGTGCAGCTCTGCAGCAGGAGTGATTGGCGGTTCGAGCGTAAGACCGCCCTGGCGATCCCGCACAACCTCGTACTGCCGGCCGCCGGGGATTTCAACGACCTCGCCAATCTCCAAGTCGAGTCTCTTAACCGCAGTCGTTGCCATAGAGCCATTCTAAACGGAAGACTCCCGGCCCCTTTCCGAATTGGGGATGCAATCGTGATGCACGGCTACAGGCTAGGCAGCCTCTAGATGACCCGCCCACACACCTTGTGAACGCCTGAGAGGCATCCGGGCCCTCCAAGAGGCTTGCGGTTCTGACGCCCAAGCAAGGAGGACCCGGATGAAGGTTCACGGTAACGCCGCTCTCGGACCAGCGGGGCGGTTGGCACAGGTCAAAGCGATCGAGTCGGGGATGACGTTGAGGGCGGCAGCTGCCGCCCTCAACGTGGCGCCGGCAACAGCCCACCGCTGGTGGCATCGCTGGCGCCTGGCGGGGGAGGCGGAGAGAAGTCGTGGCCTCTTTGTTGATCGGACCGACGGGAGAAAGGAAGGGGCCGCTTGCTTCGACGAGTTCGCCCCCGCATTCGAAGGTCATGTAGACGCCGCCGTCCGGATTGAGAAGCATGCCGACTTCGCCGTAAAGCCGATGGGGAATAGCCGTTCCCGGGCACGTGTTCCCTCCCTCGCCCGCCTAACCGCTTCCGGCGGATCGTAGTGGACACCTTGTCAATGACCCGCAAGGACCCGCCTACCAGACCGTCAGCGACCGAGGCTTGTCGTGATCGCGGATCGCTCGATCCTTGGTGACGAGGTCGAGGCCGTGCTCGATCGCCGTCGCGTAGATCAGCCGGTCGGCGGGATCTCCCGGAAAGGAAGCCGGAAGGCCGACAGCGGTATCCGCCACCGCCGGCGTCATGCCGATCGTGCGGAGCTGTGCGGCCAGGCCGTCGAGCCACGACCGAATCGGAACCGTGACCGCGATGCGCTCGTGCTTTGCCAGCCATGCCAGCTCGTACCAGGAGATCGCTGCCACCACGAGCTCGTCTGCGCTCTCCAATGCCCTGCGCGCTGGGGCGCTGACTCGCTTCGGCTCTGCCGACCACCAGTGGACGACGTGGGTGTCGAGCAGAAGCGCGCTCACGCCCTACGCTGCGTTCCAGCGCTCGCCGGTGGAGAACAGCTGCTTCTCATCCACCGCCGTCATCGCCACGCCCTCGTACGAGCCCTTCAGCGAGCGGGCGCCGGACGCGGGCACGAGGCGAGCCACCGGACGACCATGTCGGGTGATCTCGATTTCCTCGCCGGCAGCCGCGTCGTCCAACAGGCGGAGGATCGTCGCCTTTGCATCAGTGGCAGTCACTTGTTTGGTCATATAGTCAGTATAGCGGTCATTAGGAATTCACGACGCGGCTGCCTGACGACGCTTATGTCTGGAGCCTCTAGGGCTAGCATTGCGCTCTTATGGCCAAATCCGTGGAACCCGCCACCGATCTGCCGCCGTATCGCTATACGGCGGAGCTCGCCAACTCGATCGAGGAGAAGTGGATCGAGCGCTGGGAGGAGCGGCGCACCTATTTCACTCCCAATCCCGTTGGCGAGATTTCCGAGCCCAACGGCGAGCTGGCGAAGCGGCCGCCCTACTACGTGCTCGACATGTTTCCCTACCCGAGCGGGTCGGGGCTCCATGTCGGCCATCCGCTCGGCTACATAGGCAGCGACATCTATGCCCGCTACAAACGCATGGACGGCTTCAACGTCCTGCACGCGATGGGGTACGACGCGTTCGGGCTTCCCGCCGAGCGCTACGCCGTGGACAGCGGCCGGCACCCCGACGTCACCACGCGCCAGAACATCGCCAACATGCGCGCTCAGCTTCGCCGCATCGGGCTGGGACACGACCCGCGCCGCGGGGTCTCCACGATCGACCCCGAGTACTACCGCTGGACCCAGTGGATCTTCCTGCAGATCTTCGACTCCTGGTACGACGCCGACCGGCAGCGGGCCAGGCCGATCGCGGAGCTGGTCGAGGAGCTCGACGCCGGCGCCCGCCCCTGGCCCCCCGGCAGCGCCGCGAACGGTCGCTCGTGGTCCGCGCTGTCCGAGCGGGAGAGACGCCGGGCGATCGACTCGGCGCGGCTCGCCTACCTCGCCGAGGTGACGGTCAACTGGTGCCCCGCCCTCGGCACCGTGCTCGCCAACGAGGAGGTGACCGCCGACGGACGCAGCGAGCAGGGCAACTTCCCCGTCTTCCGTCGACCCCTGCGGCAGTGGATGATGCGGATCACCGCCTACGCCGACCGCCTGGCGGACGACCTGGAGGGCCTCGAATGGCCCGAGTCGCTGAAGCTGATGCAGCGCAACTGGATCGGGCGCAGCTTCGGCGTCCAGCTCGACTTCTCCGTGAAAGCCGACACGGAGGTTGCGATGCCGGTCTTCACGACGAGACCCGACACCCTCTTCGGCGTCACCTTCCTCGCCGTCGCGCCCGAGCATCCGCTCCTCGCAGGGGGCCTGCCGGCTAGCTGGACGGACGACATCCCAGCCAGCTGGCGCGGAGAGGCCAGCGTGCCGGATGCGCCGGATGGGGGTTTCGCCTCACCGGCCGAGGCGGTAGCCGCTTACAAGCACCTCACCGAGCGACGCAGCGATCGCCAGCGTGAGGGAGACGAGGGCCCGAGCGGCGTCTTCACCGGCCTCTGGGCCGAGCATCCGCTCTCCAAGGAAAAGGTGCCGGTGTTCGTCGCCGATTACGTGCTGATGCAGTACGGCAGCGGCGCCGTGATGGGAGTGCCGGCGCACGACTCGCGCGACTTCGCCTTCGCGCGGGCCCTCGGCGTGCCGGTCGAGATGGTGGTCCAGCCGCCGGTCGAGTGGCTGTCCGAGCAGGGTCTCGCGAGCGACGCCGGCGTCGAGCGGTGGAGCGATGCCTACACCGGCCAGGGAACCTCGGTTGGGTCCGGTCGCGACACGGACGGGCTGCCGAGCGAGGAGGCCGGGCGGGCGTTTGCCGACCAGCTCGAGCGGCTCGGCCTGGGTGAACACCAGATTTCCTACCGGCTGCGTGACTGGCTGTTCAGCCGCCAGCGCTACTGGGGCGAGCCGTTTCCGATCGTCTATGACGAGGAGGGAGACCCGGTCGCGCTGCCGGAGTCCGAGCTGCCGGTGCTGCTGCCCGAGCTCAGCGATTTCTCGCCCAAGGTCTCCGATGACGAGCTCGCCGAGCCGGAGCCCCCCCTGGCGCGGTTGAGCGACTGGGTCGAGACCGAGCTGGACCTCGGCGAGGGCAAGCAGCGATACCGGCGCGAGACCAACACCATGCCGCAGTGGGCGGGGTCCTGCTGGTACTACCTCCGCTACCTCGATCCGACCAACTCCGACGCGATGGTCGATCCCGAGGTCGAGCGGTACTGGATGAAGCACCAGGGTGAGCCGGGTGGGGTGAATCTCTACGTCGGCGGCGTCGAGCACGCCGTGCTGCACCTCCTCTACGCCCGCTTCTGGCACAAGGTCCTCCACGACCTCGGCCACGTCAGTTCACCGGAGCCGTTCCAGCGCCTCTTCAACCAGGGCTACGTGCAGGCCGCCGCCTATACGGACGAGCGCGGCTTCTACGTCGAGGCGAGCGAGGTCGAGGAACGCGACGGCAGCTGCTTCCACCGGGGCCAACCGGTCGAGCGCAGCTACGGCAAGATGGGCAAGAGCCTCAAGAACGGCATCTCGCCGGACGAGATCATCGCCGGCTACGGCGCCGACGCCCTGCGGCTCTACGAGATGTTCCTCGGCCCGCTCGACCAGGACCGCCCCTGGGAGACGCAGGGGATCGCCGGCGTGGTCCGCTTCCTGCAGCGGGTCTGGCGTTACGTGGTCGACGAGCAAACCGGCGAGGCGCGCGTCGTCGACGCCCCTCCCCCGGTCGGGCTGCGCCGTGCCCTGCACCGCACCATCGCCAGCGTGCGGCGCGACATCGAATCGCTGCGGCTGAACACCGCGATCGCCAGCCTGATGGAGTTCAGCAACGAGCTGCGGGCGGAGCTGGGGGACGAGCCACCGGCGCGCGAGATCGCCGAGGCCCTCGTCCGCGCCCTGGCGCCGTTCGCGCCGCACCTCTGCGAGGAGCTCTGGGAGCGGCTCGGGCACACCGATTCAGTCGTCTACGCGCCCTACCCGGAGTCCGACCCCGATCTGGCGGCGCTGGATCAGGTGAAGATCGCCGTGCAGGTGAACGGCAAGCTGCGCGCGGTCCTGGAAGTCCCCGCCGGTGCCGAGCGGGACGAGCTCGAGGCGGCGGCGCGGGCGGAGGAAAAGGTCGCGGAGCTGCTTGCCGGGGCAAAGCTGAGCAAGACGATCGTCGTCCCGGGCCGGATCGTCAACTTCGTCCTCGACGGCAAGGGCTAACTCGGCCTCGCACCCGGCAACGCCTCGGCGAGGAGGCGGATGCCGTGTTCCAGCGCCGGCTCGGAGAGGCAGGCGAAGCCCAGCACCAGGCCCGGCGGGCCTTTCGGATCGAAGCGATGCAGGGCAAGGCCCTCGAGGCCGACGCCACGCTCGGCCGCGGCGCTGACCAGGGCCGCCTCCTCGACGTCCTCTGGCAGCTCGAGCAACTCGTAGAGACCGGCGCCCCCGGACGGGGGAATCTGGATCTGCGGCAGTCGGCGAGCGACGCTGCCGCGCAGGGTCTCGCGGCGACGCTGGTAGCGCAGGCGCATGCGGCGGATGTGGCGGTCGAGCTCACCGCGTTCGATGAAGTCGTGCAGGGCGAGCTGGCCGATCGCCTCCGAGCCGCCGTCCTCGACGGCCTTGGCCTCGATCAGAGGCCAGGCCAGCCAGCTGGGCAGCAGGGCCCAGCCGAGGCGCATTCCGGGAGTCAACCGCTTGCTCGCCGAGCCGATGTAGACGACTCGTTCGGGGGCCAGACCCTGCAGTGCCCCCAGGCCGCTGTCCTCGTAGCGGTACTCGGCGTCGAAATCGTCCTCGACGATCAGCCGCTCGCCCTCCTCCGCCCACTCGACCAGGGCGGCACGGCGCTCGCGGCTCAAGACCGCCCCGGTCGGGAACTGGTGGGCGGGGGTGACGACCACCGCGCTGACCCCCTCGGCATCGAGGGCGTCGACGCGGATGCCGTCGGAGTCGACCGGCACCGGCGCGACCTCGAGCCCCGCCCCTTCGACGATCAGGCGGTGGCGGTGCCAGCCCGGGTCCTCCAATGCGATCCGCCCCACCCCACGGCCGGCCAGCCAGCGGCAAAGCAACGAGAAGGCCTGGTTGAAGCCGGTGCTGATCAGCATCTGCTCGGGCTCGGCGGCGGCGCCGCGCACTCGCCCGAGGTAGCCGGCAAGGGCCTGCCGCAGGGCGGGCACGCCACGGGGATCGGGGTAGCCGACGGCATCGATCGGCGCCAGGCGCCAGGCGGCCCGCAGTGAGCGCAGCCAGCGGTCGCGGGGAAACCCGGCTAGGTCGGGCAAGCCGGGATGGAAGTGGTAGGGGAAGCTGGGCAGCATCGAGCGAGCCGGCGGGGGCGCCCCCGCGGTTCGCACCGTGCGCGCAACCCGCACCGGTGCCCCCTGTCTGGTCGAGAGGTATCCCTCGGCGGCGAGCTGGCTATAGGCCTCGGTGACGACGCCGCGCGAGATCCGCAACTCCCGAGCCAGGGTCCTGCTCGAAGGCAATGCCGCGCCGGCGGCGAGGCGACCGGCCTGGATGCCCTCCCGGATCGATTGCTCGATCTGTTCATGCAGGGGGAGCTCGGCATCGCGCTGGACCTCTATGAGCAGGCCGGGACTGCCAACTGGTCCATTGAAGTGTGCCACTACTGGAACTGTATACCGGACCAGTATCTTCCTAGAGTGGTTCTCCCAATCGGCTGAGGAGGACTTCATGGACCGGCAGAACGGCAGCAAGGCGACGATAACCGTCATCGGCGGTGGGCTCGCCGGCCTCACCGCGGCGGTCGTCTGCGCGGAAGCCGGCGCCCAAGTGCGCCTGCTCGAGGCCCACGACGCCCTCGGCGGCCGGGCCCGCAGCGCCACCGGCCCCTACAAGGCCAACCTCGGCCCCCACGTCATCTACAAGGACGGCGCCTTCTGGAAATGGCTGGAGGACCGCGACCTGCTGCCGCGCTACGCCGGGCCGCCGCTGTCCGGCATCCGCTTCCGCTGGCAGGGAACGGCGCGCCGCCTGCCGCCGCTCTCCACGGTCCCTTCGGTCCTGCGCCTGCGGGGGCGCGAAGCGCCGGTCGACGTCGACTTCCGCAGCTGGGTGGTCGCCCACAGCGACGAGCGCACCGCCGAGATGCTCTCCGCGGCCGCGGGCGTCTACACCTTCCACCACGACCCGGGGGAGCTCTCGGCGGCCTTCGTCTGGAAGCACTCGGTTCGCGTCCTGCTCAGTCCGCCGCCGACCGCGCGCTACCTGATCGGCGGCTGGAATGCCCTGGTCGGCTCGCTGGAAGGACGCGCCCGGCAGCTCGGCGTCGAGGTCGAGACCGGGCACGAGGTCGACGTCCTGCCGCCGACGCCGACCATCATCGCGACCGAGCTGGAGCGGGCGAGCGCGTTGCTGGGCGACGACTCGCTGCGCTGGCCCAGCGGCAACACGGTCTGCATCGACCTCGGCCTCCGCCACCGCCGTGGCGACCCCTTCGTCGTCTCCGACCTCGACGAGGCCGGCTGGGTCGAGCGCTTCAGCGCCGCCGACCACTCGCTGGCCCCACCCGGTGAGGAGCTGGTGCAGGCGCAGATGCCGGTTCGTCCCGAGGAGAGCGCCGACCAGACGGCGCTGCGCCTCGACCGTCTGCTCGACGCCTCGCTGCCCGACTGGCGCGAGCGTGAGACCTGGCGACGCCGGCAGACGATGACCGCCCGCACGGGGCCGCTCGACTACCCGGGCCAGAGCTGGCGCGACCGCCCCGCGGTCGACCGAGGCGACGGCGTCTTCCTCGCCGGCGACATGGTCGCCGCCCCGGGGCTCCTCTCCGAGGTCTCCTGGGCGAGCGCGGTCGAGGCGGGTCAGCTCGCTCTGGCCGCGGCCGAGCGCGGCCGCGCGCGGCTGAGGCGCGTGGCCTAGCCCTAGCGAACCGCCGCGATTGCCCGTTCGACCTGGGCCAGGCTGGGCCCGTCCTGGAGCGTCCGCGTTCCACCGGGCCCGCTGACGATCATCGCCTGCCCGGCGCGGATCCCCAGCTTCATGCCGAGCTCTTCGTAGCCCTCCAGCGCAGTCGCAATGGCGCCGTCGCCACCCCCATGGTCGTCGAGGTATTCCTGCCATTCGGGAACGTTCAGTTCGCCGATCGCTCCGGCCAGCGAAGCCATGAACTCGTTGTCGATCCCAAGGCGCTCCGCCTCGGCCTGGTTGCGGAAGAAGAGGTAGGTGTACTGCCAGCCGTAGCCCTGCTCAGCCGCCGCCTCGGCACCGAAGAAACCGAGCTCGACCGGGTTCTCCGCGACCGAGTAGTGGCGCATCAGCAGCTTCACGTCTCCCGGTCGCGCGTAGCCTTCGGCCAGCGCCGGAATCGTGCCGAGGAAGTCCGCCCGGCAGTTGCCGCACTGCAGGTCGTTGAAGACCTGGATCGAGACCGGCGCGTCGTCGGAGCCGAGCCGGTCGCCTTCCTGGGGGACGCCGCCAAACAGCCGCTGGGCGGTATCGATGCCTTCCAGCCGGACCACGTCGCGCGCCGCCTCCTGGGTCGAGATGTCGACCAGGGCATAGGCGAGGGCGCTGAACACCAGGCCCAGTGCCAGGATCACCCAAAGGCGGCCGCGGCGGGGGATCGGAGTGGCTGCGACTTCGGACACAGCGGGATTATCGCGGTTGACACGTCCGCCCTCCGGGGTAAAACTGGACATACCCGATTTCAACTACCTGGGAGGTCCGCCGTGGCCAATCACCTCACCCCGTCCGAGCTTGCCGACGAGCTGCACATGAAACGGCAGGAGGTGATCGGCAAGTGCGTCGAGATGCACGTCCCGATCTTCCACGGCCGGATCGACAAGTCGCTCTTCCAGACATCGCTCCGGCAAATCTCCGAGCGGCAGGGGGACCGGCGCGTCTCGGCTGCTTAGCCAGCCAACACTTAGCGGTCCACTAGACTCCCCCGCCGTGGAGGAGCGGGGAACCAATTCAACCACCCTGGCGGACCTGCTGCCGCGCTCTGCGCAGCTCTACGGCAGCGCTCCGGCGATCCAATTCAAAGAGGACGGCGCCTGGGTGAAACGCAGCTTCACCGAGGTCGAGGAGACGGTGCGGAACCTGGCCCTCGGGCTGGTCGACCTCGGCGTCGCCAAGGGCGACAAGGTCTCGATCCTCGCTAACACGCGCCCCGAGTGGACCTACTTCGACTTCGCCGCCCTCTCGATCGGGGCCACGGTCGTGCCGATCTACCAGACGAACTCGCCGGAGGAGTGCCAGTACGTCCTCGAGAACTCCGACGCCAAGGTCGTCGTGGTCGAGGACGACGAGCAGCTGGAGAAGATCCGTGCCGTACGCGACTCGCTGCCGCTGCTCGAGCAGGTGGTGCGGATGACGGGCGCCAGCGAGGATGCGATCTCGCTCGACGATCTCGCCTCGCGCGGGGCCGGCCGCGACGCCGCCGAGTGGGAGCAGCGCTGGCGGGCGGTCACCCCGGAGGACATCTGCACCTTCATCTACACCTCGGGCACCACCGGACCGCCCAAGGGCTGCGTGATCTCGCACGGCAACTACCGGGCGATGCTCGACATGGTCAACCAGAACAGTGTCATCGAGGGCGAAGACGTCACCTACCTCTACCTCCCCCTCGCCCACTCGTTCGCGCTGCTGATCCAGCTCGGCAGCTTCGACCTCGGCGCGACGATCGCCTACTGGGAGCGCGACCCGCTGAAGATCATGCCCAACCTGGCCGAAATCAAGCCCACCTACTTCCCCTCGGTGCCGCGCATCTTCGAGAAGATCTACACCACCGCGACCAGCACGATGGAGAAAGAGGGCGGCCTGAAAAAGGCGATCTTCGACTGGTCGATCAGGGTCGGCGGCAAGATGCGCGCGGCCGAGCGCGCCGGCCGCAAACCCGGCTTCCTGCTGCGCAAGCAGTACGACTTCGCAGACAAAAAAGTGCTGTCGAAGATCCGCGGCCTGTTCGGCGGCAAGCTGCGGCTCGCCGTCTCCGGAGCGGCCCCGATCAACCCCGACATCCTGCGCTTCTTCGACTCCGCCGGCGTCCTCGTGCTCGAGGGCTGGGGCATGACCGAGACCTCGACGGCGGCGACGATCTCGACGCCGGAGGACTTCAAGATCGGCACGATCGGCAAGCCCTTCCCGGGCTGCGAGGTGAAGATCGCCGAGGACGACGAGATCCTCGTCAAGGGCCCCAACGTCTTCCAGGGCTACTACAAGAACGAGGAGGCGACCCGCGAGACGATCGTCAACGGCTGGCTCCACACCGGCGACCTGGGCGCGATCGACCCGGACGGCTTCATCCGCATCACCGGCCGCAAAAAGGACATCATCATCACCGCGGGCGGCAAGAACATCACCCCGGCCAACCTCGAGAACGAAATCAAGCAGCACCCGCTGGTCTCGCAGTGCGTGGTCGTCGGCGACCGGCGGCCCTACCTGGTGGCGCTGGTCACGCTCGACCCCGAAGAGGCGGTCACCTACGCCAAAGAGCACGGGCTGCCCGAGGACCCGGCGCAGCTCGCCGCCAACGGCGACGTCCGCGCCGCGATCGAGGCCCACCTGGCCAAGATCAACGAGAAATTCGCCCGGGTCGAGCAGGTCAAGAAGATCGCCATCCTCCCCCAGGACCTCTCGCAGGAGAGCGGCGAGCTGACCCCGACGATGAAGGTCAAGCGGGCCGTCGTCGCCGACAAGCACCAGGGCGAGATCGAGAAGCTCTACGCCGGCTGAAGCACGGGCGAACTCTGAACTTGCGTTGCAAGTTCTGGCCCACTTGGGATAGTTATTTGGTGAAAGTGGGTTTTTTACTTCTACAGTAAAAAACATGGAATCGCCAAATAACCGGCTCAAAAAGCTATTCGCCACCGTCCTTGGCGACGTATCGATCGAAGAGGCAGGCACTGACCCCTCGACTGGCGCCATTCGAATGGCCGTACACGCATCGGCCGGCAACTGGCTGCTGAAAGCTCTGTGGGTGGGTGAGGGGTGGCCGGCGGACGTGCGAAATGCCCTTGACAGGCTGCCATCGGGGTCGCTCCCCCCTGAGCTCGTGCTGGCCGCGCGTCGTTTCTCCCGAGGCGCCCTCGAGCTGCTCGAGGAGAGAGGTGGCAATTGGGCCGACGAGAGCGGCAACGCCCACATCGATGCGCCGGGGCTCTTGGTCGTTCGCCGAACCGAGGCGGGACGGGAGCCGCCCCGCTCCTCGTTCTCGTGGTCGCCATCGGCCATCGCCATCGCCGAGTCGCTCCTGGCGCGGGATTGGTCGACCGGGGTGGGCACCACTGAGCTCGCCACCGTCGCGCATCGCTCTCCGGCTCAGGTATCGCAGATCCTCCAGACCTTCGACGAGCGGGGATGGACGATCAAGTACGGACCGCGGCGAGGCCCAAGCGCCCGTCGCGAGCTGGTCAGCCCGGAGGGCCTTCTCACTGCCTGGTCAGGTGCTTTCGCGGAGCAAGATCGGGAATCCCGCCTGGCACACCGGACCATGCGCTCACCGTTGGGCTTCCTCGAGGGCGAGCTTTCGCCAGCGCTGAATCGAAGGGTCCGTTGGGCTCTCAGCGGCTGGGCGGCGGCTGATGAGCTGGCACCGATCTCGGACACGGTGCCGTCCTT
>DASSXC010000168.1:0-4178 GCA_035704205.1 Solirubrobacterales bacterium
CGCGCCGTCGCCGGCCTGCTCGAGGGCCAGGCCGCCCGAGGCTAGCCTCGGCTTTAGAATCTCGAACTTGCGAGTAATCCGATCGCTTGCGTTTTTTGCCCTGGCCAGCGGCGCAGCGTTTCTGTCCAGCGGCTACGGCACCGGCGGGGAGGCTGAAGCTGCCTGCTCCGCCACGCTCCCGGACCCTGCGCTCGAATTCGTCTACCGGTCAGAAGCGGCGGAGAAAGCGGTCACGCCAAGTGCTCGCGACAGAGTCATCGAGGTCGTCTGCGAACGCCTGCAGGCGTTCGCGGGGGTCGAAGGAGAGGTGCGTGCGCTTGCCGGTGGACGGGTTCGGGTTCTGCTGCCCGAGGGTGAAGACGCCAACGGGTCATCTCGCCTGGCCGAGCTGATCGGGGTCACCGGCCAGCTCTACTTCTACGATTGGGAACCGAGCCTGATCGGGCCCGAGCGGATGGCCGGCGCCTTTCCGAACGCATACGGCGCGGTCAAGCTGGCATCCGAACGGAAACCGCGCGCCGGCTGTGCGATGTGCTCCGCCTCGAGTCCGCGCTTCTACATGTTCGACCGCTCGACCGCGCACAGGCTGATCGCCGGCCCCGTGACCACCCGCGGCGCGCTTCGCCGTGACGCCGCCGGTCGGCCCCGTCGGCGTGACGGCATCGTGCTCAGGGTGCCCGTTGGCACCGCGATCGCCTTCGAGCGCCCGACCAGCCGCGTCGGACGCCCCATGGCCGGCGCCGCGCCGGGCTGGTTCGCGCTGAGGGACCGGTTCGCCCTCTCCGGCGAGGAGATCACCGACCCGAAGCAAGAAATCGACGAATTCGGTACGCCGAACGTGACCTTCGGGTTCACCAGAAAGGGGCGGATCGCCTTCCAGCAGTTGACCCGCGAGGTTGCCTATCGCGGCCAGGCGCGAGCGATCGGGCCGGTGAATTCGCGGGAAGCCGCCGAACTGTCGGGTCGCTTCGCGGTCGCTTTCGACGGCGAGATAAAGACCCGGCCGATCGTCGACTTCACCCAGAACCCCGATGGGATCGACGGCCGGACCGGTGCGCAGATCTCAGGCGGCTTCGCCAGCGCCCAGGAAGCCCGGGATCTCGCGACGATCCTGAGGATCGGCGCTCTGCCGATCAACCTGGCACTGATCCGGCGCACCCCGCGCTGACTCGACCACGACAGCCCTCAGGTGGTCCTTGGCTCCCCGGGCTCACTGCGCGGCTCGAGCTGGATTTCACGCTCGGCCCCGGGGCGTCCCTCTTCGATCTCGAGGCTGCGCTCGTGCTCGGCGTTCAGCTGATGGCCGAAGAGGATCGCCAGGTTGCTGATCCAGAACCAGACCAGCAGGGCGACGAGGCCGCCGAGGGTGCCGTAGGTCTTGTCGTAGGAGCCGAAGTTGGCGACGTAGAGGGCGAACCCGGCCGAGGCGATCGCCCAGACGACGATCGCCACCAGGCTTCCGGGCGTCACCCATCTGAAGCCGCGCAGCTTCGCGTTGGGCGAGGCGTAGTAGAGGACGGCGACCATCAACAGGAAGATCGCCACCATCGCCGGCCACTTGGCGATGTTCCAGACCGCGACCGCGGTATCGCCGAGCCCGATCGGCCCCGCCACCGCCTCGACCACCGGCCCGGTGAGGACCAGGGCCAGCGCCAGGATCGCCATCAGGACGACCATCGCCAGCGTCACCGCGAGCTGCAGCGGACGCAGCTTCCAGAACGGCCGCCCCTCGGGGGTCTCGTAGATGACGTTCGAGGCGCGCATGAAGGCGCCGACGTAGCCCGAGGCCGACCAGAGCGCCACCGCCAGGCCGGCGACGAAGGTGAGGCCGGCGGTGCTCCGGCTGGAGGCGATCGATTCGATCGGGCCGGAGAAGGTCTCCGCCGCCGAAGCCGGACCGATTTCGGTGACGATCTCGGTCAGGGTGGACGTGGTGCTTTTCGGATCCCCGACCAGCCCGATGATGGAGACCATCGCGATCAGGGCGGGGAAGAGGGAGAGCAGCCCGTAATAGGTGAGCGCCGCGGCCCAGTCGGTGAGGTTGTCCTCCATGAACTCGGCCGCGGTCCGCTTCAGCGTGGCGAGGGTGCCGGGATCTCCCCTCTCTGCGGTATTCATCCTCTTCTCGTACCCCGGCGGCCGGGCAAATAGACGCTCGCGACCCGGGGCCGGCGTCCGTCGGAGCTTTGGGCTACGCTGTACACGGCTTTCCGTCGGGGTCTGGTTGGGCGCCGTAGCACCGCGGAAATCGTCGAGCTGAGTCCCACCGTGCTTTCCCCCGAGCGCGCACTTCCCTCGCAGGGGATG
Organism: Solirubrobacterales bacterium; assembly: GCA_035704205.1. Taxonomy (GTDB): domain Bacteria; phylum Actinomycetota; class Thermoleophilia; order Solirubrobacterales; family 70-9; genus VRUE01. The sequence goes on from DASSXC010000168.1 coordinate 2,308, forward strand.
AAGCTCAACCAGCTGCAGGCCGTCTTCGGTGGCCTGGGCCAGCCCGCGCTCTTCTATGGCCTCAGCAACATGCCGCGCGTCCCCGGTGTGCCGGATCCGGAGGCGCCGGATGGTGGAGCGCCACCCGGCTTTTGGGACGAGCGCATGGAAAGCGTCATCTGTCGCTACCTGAACTCTGGTTTCCCCGTCCTGATCGGCGCCGAAGATCATGCCTTGTGCTCATCGGATGGCTGCGTGGCCCCGATGGCGCGGCGCACTTCATCGCTTGCGACGACCAGGTTGGCCCCTACGAGGTGATCCAATCGCCCTTCGATCACTACAAGACGCCCTGGGACAGCATCATGATCCCGCTGCCGCCGCGTGTCTTCCTCAGCGCCGAGTCGGCTGATGGCAGCGCCCACAAGGTGATCCGTTCGGTCACCGAGCAGACGCCGCAGCTCGAGTGGTTGGCCGAACGGCTTGTCGCCGGCAAGATCGTCCTGCGGACGATGCTCGCGACCGGCTCCGACTACAAGGCGAAGGTCGCTGGCCTGACCAGCTCCGACGAGATCCTGCGCATGATCCGCCACGCTCGCCTGCCTCACTGGGTCTGGATCGTCGAGGCGCACGACAAGGATCTCTGCGAGGACGGCAAGCCCTGTGTTCTCGCGGCGGCCGTGTTCGACTCGACCTCCTTTGATCGTTCGCCGCCGCTCGACGTTCTCAGCGTGCCTGGCCTGGTGGTCGTCTATCCGCCGGACGGAGGACGCTCGCCGTTTGTCGGCGAAGACGGCTCACCCGAGCTGGTCACCTGTGCGGTGCTCTACCTCGACATGCTCGGAGTCAGCGCGATGGCGCAAGGAGCGCGTGCGGCGCAGGAATTGCGGCGCTTCGACGAGACCATCCGCGGCGCTTTTCCCTACCGAATTGGTGCCGCCGCGGCGGAAGACGACGGTGAAGCGAGCGCCTATCCGGCGACCGTTTTCTCCGATTCGGTCGTCGCCGCGATGCCGATCCCCACCGCGTTCGAGATTCCCGCCGCCCAGGCGATCTTTCAGTTGGCCTCCGACGCGGCGCTGGTGCAGAGTGAGCTGGCGATGCGCGGCTACTTCGCCCGCGGCGCGATTACGCTGGACGAGTTCCATTTCCACGATGGCCTGCTCTTCGGCCCAGCCCTGGTCGAGGCGGTCGCGCTCGAGCGCCAAGTGGCTGTCGACCCTCGGACCGTGCTCTCGCCCTCGGCCGCCCGGGCTCTTCAAGACGGGACACGGGCCAGGCAGGTGGAGGACCCTCCCGCCGGCGAAGCTCCGGTTCTGGTCGACGAAGACGGCCTTGTCTTCGTCGACTATCTCCGGGGCGCCTTTCAGATCGATGCGGGCACCGACCTCGTCGCGAAGCTGGTTCGCCATCGCGAGGTGGTCACCCGCCAGCTCGTCTTGCAGGCAAGTGATTTCCGACGCTGGTCCAAGTACCGCTGGATTGCCGAGTACCACAACGCCACCTGCTGGGCCTATGAGGACGAGCTGTCGCGCGACCCACAGGGCACCTTCGACGAGCTCCTGGTTGACTCGGTCCACACCGAGCGAACCTTCCGCCGACTCCCCTGAGGGAAGCTATGGGGCGACGGGATCCTGGGACTCATTGTCAGCCGACTGGCCGACGGGGTTGAGGTTGCGATCCAGCTGGACGTCGACTTGGTTGCCGTCGGCCTTGGTGACCTCGACCTCGTAGTAGCTCTCCTCGTCGCCCACCTCGGTGTCGGTGACGGTTCCGCCGCTGGTTGCCTGGAGCGCAGCGGTACTTGCGTCCTCGAGCGCTTTGCCGGTGATCGGACGGGAGTCGTCTCCGCCGCCGGTTGCGCTTGCGACCCCGGCTCCGCCTGCGGCGAGAGC
>DASSXC010000169.1:0-2668 GCA_035704205.1 Solirubrobacterales bacterium
CGAAGTTGTCGATTCGCCGCCAGGCATCGCCGCCAGCAAGAGTGAGATTGCGGGGGTGCGCCGGCGGGTTGTTGTCGATCGCCACGGTCTGGTCAGCGGTGCAGGCGACGTTCCCGGCAAAGTCCGTCGTGCAGTGCCGCAGGCTGTGCGGGCCGTCGCTGAAGCGCGTCGTGTCGACCATGACGCCGTCGGCGCCGTGCGGTCCGCAGGGTTGCATCCGCGTGCCGCGCCACTCGCCGCTGATCATCGCCTTCGAGCAGGGGTACTCGTGGAGGGAAACCCGGTTCCCGTCGAGCAGCGTCTCGCCGAAGCGCACGCCGCTGCCGTCGTCGACGCCGGAGAACATGACGAGCTGCGAGCCGCGGCGCCATCCGCCGGCCGTCAAATCGCCCCAGACCCAGGCCCCAGGGGCGACGCCGTCCTCGATCGTGATCGTCAGCGCCCGCACGGCCGACCAGGAGTCCGGTTCGATCGAGCACCACTTGCTCTGCGCCCGGGCGCAGAGCAACCGATCCTCGATCGCGGGCTGGGGAGTCGAGAAGCCCGCGCTGAAGTCGCGCAGGCTCACGTCCGTACTGCCCGCGGACACAAATGGCTCGAAGCCATCGCTCGCGGTGCCGACGCCGATTCGCTGCTCCATGCCGTCGTGAAGCGCGTGCCACCAGGTGCCGCTGACCCGGGTTATGCCGGTACCGGGCGGTGCGACCCAGCGCCAACGGGCGAAGCGGGTGCCGGAGACGGTGGCACCCCCCTTGGTGAAGCTCTTCATGTGAGCGCCGTCGAAGGGATCCGCACCATCGGGAGTCGCACACCATGCGTCCTGCCGGAACTTGACGCCGCCCGTGGTGTCGGCCCAACCGGCGTCCGCGTCGACGTGCCAACCGCACTGGGCGACCGAGTACCTGCCGGCCGTTGCCTCCCTCGCCGCAAGCAGCAGCAGAGCCAGTGCCAATACGACCCCCATCGCCAAGATCCGTCCCAGCCCGCCACGCGTCCCCGACATGCGCCCTCCTTCAGTCGCCCTATAGATGGAGGACCAAGGGCACAGCTGCCGCATCTCTCCCCCCTGCGGACAGATGTCCGGCGGAAGGAGCGGCATCGCCCCCACGAGCGGGCTTTGCGAAACTAGGGTCGATGCCACTGCCGAGCCGGGAACAGATAACCGAGAAGCTGCGCGCCGTGATCGATCCCGAGCTGCGCCGCTCGATCGTCGAGCTGGGCATGGTCCGCTCGATCGAGATCAAGGAAGGCGGCAGGGTCGAGGTGGTCGTCTCCCTGACCACCGCCGGCTGCCCGATCCGCGCGCACTTCGAACAGGCGGTCGCCCAGCAGGTCTCCGAGCTCGACGGCGTGACCGAGGTCGCGGTTGGCTTCGACGTCCTCTCCGACGACGAGAAAGGGCAGCTGCAGCAGACCCTCGGCCGCAACAAGCTGCCGGCGGGAGCGCTTGCCCAGGTCAAGAACGTGATCTGCGTCGCCTCCGGCAAGGGCGGCGTGGGCAAGTCGACGATGACCGCCAACCTGGCCGCGGCGCTGACCGCCGAAGGCCACCCGGCAGGGGCGCTCGACTGCGACGTCTACGGCTACTCGATCCCGCGCATGCTCGGCGTCAACCGCAAACCGGAGGTCAACGGGGAGCGCAAGATCCTGCCGCTGGAGGCGGCGGGCGGGGTCAAGGTGATGTCGATCGGCTTCTTCGTCGAGGAGAACTCGGCCGTCGTCTGGCGCGGGCCGATGCTGCACAAGGCGATCCAGCAGTTCCTCGAGGACGTCGCCTGGGGCGAGCTGGAGTACCTGCTGCTCGACCTCCCCCCGGGGACCGGCGACGTCTCGATGACCCTCTCTCAACTCCTCCCGCAGGCGAAGTTCACGATCGTCACCACGCCCCAGCCGGCGGCGCAGACGGTCGCCAAACGCGCTGCCGACATGGCCTTGAAGTTCGACCTCGAGCTGCTCGGCGTGATCGAGAACATGTCCGGCTTCACCACCCCCGACGGCGAGCGGTTCACGATCTTCGGCGAGGGCGGCGGCCAGCTCCTCGCCGACGAGCTCGACATCCCCCTGCTGGGCAAGGTCCCCCTCTCCGAGCCGCTGCGCGAGCACGCCGACAATGGCACGCCCCTGGTCACCGACGAGCCCGACTCACCCGCCTCGCAGGCGATCCGCCAGGCAGCCCGCGGCATCATCGCCACCACGCCACAGGAGCTGCCGGTCCTGCAGGCCACTCCGGCACCGGCTGAAGCACCGCCGGTCAGCGGCACCCCGCTGCCCGTCGTTCAGTAGCTCAGGTCAGCGCGGCTCCCGCCACATGGTCGAGCAGGTCAGCCCTCCGTCGGGCCGTTCGAACTCGCCCGTCCGCTCGAAGCCGAGGCGTTCGTAGCGGGGGTCGTTCTGCGGATTGCTCGACTCCAGGTAGGCCGGCATCCCCTCGGAGTCGATCCTGGCGAGGTTGTCGGCGAGCAGGGCCATGCCGAGGCCCTTCCCTCGCTGGTCGGGATGGGTCCCGAGCAGGCTCAGGTAGTAGTGCGGCGGGCCGGCGGGATGGGCGCGCTCCATGCGCTCGAAGAGGGCCAGGACCTCAGCTGCGCGCGAGCCGACCTGACCCTCCAGCATCGGTCCAAGCGATGCCTCCTCCGCCGTGGTCAGCTCCGTCCCTCCAGGCGGGATC
>DASSXC010000170.1:0-13130 GCA_035704205.1 Solirubrobacterales bacterium
GGGACGGCAACCTGGAGGACGCGGTGTCGGAGGACGGCACACTCGCCTACTGGACCTCGGTAACCGTGGGGTCGACCGGCACGATCTTCCTGCGTGAACACCCCGAGCAGGGAACCGTTCCGGGCGAATGCGAATCTGGAAAAGCCTGCACGCGGCGGGTAAGTGGCCTGCAGTTCCCCGCCTTCTCCTTCTTCTGGCGCGGCACCCCTGACGGGACGAAGGCTCTCTTCAGCGAACCCCCCCTGGATGGCGGTGAAGAAGACGAGCTGTTCGAGTTCAGCCTCGCCCGCCTGAAAGCGGGCGAGCCGGCGCGGCGCAAGCTGGCCGACGAGGTCGTCGGCGTGCTGGGGGCGTCGGACGACCTCTCGCGGATCTACTTCATCTCACGTCAAGCGCTGCCCGGCACCGGGGGCAAAGCGGGTGAGCCGAACGTCTACCTACGCGAGGAGGACGGTGCAGGCGAAGCGAGCTTCAGGCTGGTCGCGACGGTTAGCAAAGGGGACGCCGGGGCGGTGGAGCCCGGGGCGAGCTTTCCAGCCTACGATCTAGCAGAGGAGCGCCCCTACCTCCGCGCTACCCGGGTCAGCCCCGACGGGGCCTGGTTGGCGTTCAACTCGCGCGCGAAACTGACCAACTACGACAACACCGACACGGCGACGGGCAAGCCAGCGGTCGAGGTCTACGCCTATGACGCCGAGGCCGACGAGCTGCACTGCGCCTCGTGCAACCCGAGCGGGGCGCGGCCGGTGGGGGCCGAGATGGGCATCCCTTATAACCCGCGCAACCTGCGCACCAGTGTCATAGCCGCCGCCTGGATCCCCACCTGGGAACATCCCAACTACGCTTCCAACGTGCTCTCCGGGCAGGGCGGGAGATTGTTCTTCAACTCGAGTGACCAGCTGGTGCCGCGCGACGCCAACGGCGCCCAGGACGTCTACCAGTGGCAGGTCGCGGGCTCAGGTGGCTGCACCGCGTCCTCCCCCTCGTACTTCCCCCAGAACGGCGGCTGCGTGGACCTGATTTCTTCGGGAGAGAGCCAGCACGAATCGGAATTCTGGGAGGCGAGCCCCGACGGCGAGGACGTCTTCTTCACTACCGCGTCCAGCCTCGTGCCCCCGGATCCGGGCCTGGTCGACCTCTACGACGCCCGGGTGGGGGGCGGCTTCCCGCAGTTGCCCGAAGCCGGCGAGTGCGAAGGGGAAGCCTGCCAGAGCCCGCCCGCGCCGCCGGACTTCGGTGCCCCCGCTTCGACCACCTACAGCGGCCCCGGCAACCCGCCCCCGAGGCGCTGCAGGCGCCCGGCGCGCCGCTCGAAGGCCGCCCGTCGCTCCACCCGGCGCCAGGGCAAAGCTGGCAGGCGCTGCCCACCGAAGGGTCGGGCGGCTCGGAGGGCGGGCCGATGAGGGGGAGACGAGGAGCGCTCGTGAGGGCGTTCGAGCGGGCATTGCCATTGGCCGCCACGACTCTCGCCCTCTGCGCCCCCGCCGCCCAGGCGGGCTACCCGGCCCAGGGGGGCTTCGGCCTCGACCACTTCGACGTCACCTTCACCGAAGCCGACGGCTCAACCGCGACCCAGGCCGGCGCCCACCCCTTTGCGATGACGACCCAGCTGGCCGCCAACGTCGACTCCGGCGAAGGGCTGCCCGAAGGTTGGCTGCGCGACCTCTTCATCGCCCAGATCCCCGGTCTCGCCGGCGACACCACCGCCTACCCGCGCTGCACGACGCTCGAGTTCCTCGAGATCGATGGCGAAACCGGGATCAACTCCTGCCCGCTGGAGACCGCGGTGGGGATCTCCGGCAGCGCCGTCAACGGCCCCGGCCAGTGGTTCTCGGCGCCGGTCTTCAACATCGAGCCCCCGCCGGGGGTGCTCCTGCGGCTGGGCTTCCGGGCGCTGGTGCAGAACGTGGTGGTCGACGTCGTGCTGGACGACGAACCCCCCTACCTGCCGGTGGTGGTCTCGCACAACATCCCTCAGCTAGCCGACCTCTACGCCAACAAGACCCAGATCTGGGGCGACCCCTCAGATCCCGCCCACGACGGACTGCGCGGCGTCTGCGCGTCGGACACCGCCGAAGGGCTCCCCCCCTCCGACCCCGATGCCTTCCAGTTCGAAGGAAATGGCGAGAGCTGCCCGCTCGCCCAGCGCGGTCCGCGCGCCTTTCTCACCACCCCGACCAACTGCTCGGGGGCGCTCGCCACCACTTATGAAGCATTCTCCTGGGAAGGGCCGAGCATCCTCGACGACGGGTTCGACGCCGGCTCCTCGCTCACCCACGGGCCGACCGGCAAACCGCAGGCGTTCACCGGCTGCGGCGCCCTGGCGACCTTCGATCCCCGGATCGAGGCCAGCCCGACCTCGAGGGCGGCCGAGAGCCCGACCGGGCTCGACTTCGAGCTCGCGATCGACGACGAGGGCCTTCTCTCCAACGAGCCCGGTGCTCACGCCAAGTCTCAGATACGAGAAGTGCGAGTCACGTTGCCCGAGGGGATGACCGCCAATCCCTCCCTCGCCGAAGGCCTCGAGGTCTGCTCGGAGTCCGACTTGAACCGCGAGACCCTGGATTCGACCCCCGGCGCCGGTTGCCCGCAGGCATCGAAGATCGGCGCAATCGAAGTCGACACCCCGCTGGTCTCCGAGACGATTGGCGGCTCTCTCTACCAGGCCCAGCCCCACGCCAACCTGGCCGACGACGCCCTGATCGCCTTCTACATCGTCCTGCGCAACCGCGACCTGGGCATCCTGGTCAAGCAGCCGGTCCGCGTGCAGGCGAACCCCAGGACCGGCCAGCTGGAAGCGGTGACCGAGGAAATCCCCCAGCTGCCCTTCTCCAGCTTCCGCCTCAAGTTCAAAGAGGGCGGCCGTAGCCCGCTTGTCAGCCCGCCGCGCTGCGGCACGCACACCGCTCAGGCCGAGATCGTCCCCTGGTCAGGCGGGCCGATCGCGCAGGTCTCCTCTTCCTTCGAGATCGTCTCGGGGCCGGGCGGGGGGCCCTGTCCTGAGGGGTCGCTGCCCTTCTCCCCGGGCTTCGTAGCCGGCTCCGTCAACAACACCGCCGGTGCCTACAGCCCCTTCTCGATGCGTCTCACCCGTCGCGACGGCGACCAGGACCTGGTGCGCTTCGACGCCACCCTGCCGCCGGGCCTGATCGGCCGCCTGACCGGCGTCGCGCGCTGTCCGGAGGCCCAGATCGCCGCGGCCAGGACGAAGACCGGCAAAGCCGAGCTGGCGAGCCCGTCCTGCCCGCTCGGCTCCCTGATCGGCCACGCCGAGGCTGGCGCGGGGGTCGGCTCCCAGCTCACCTACGTACCGGGACGGCTCTATCTCGCCGGGCCCTTCGCCGGGGCGCCGCTCTCTGTCGTGGCCATCGTCCCCGCCGTGGCCGGGCCCTTCGACGTCGGCACCGTGGTCACCCGTCAGGCGCTGCGCGTGGACCCCCGCACGGGTGTGGTCACCGCCGACGGGCGCCTCTCGGACCCGATCCCGCACATCCTCGCCGGCATCCCGCTGCGGGTGAGGGACATACAGGTTCACGTCGACCGGGCGGGCTTTACGCTAAACCCAACCTCGTGCGAACCGATGAGCGCTGTCGCTTTGATCTGGGGGGGCGGCCAGGACCCGTTCGGCCTGTTCGACGACGCACCGGTCTCCCGCGCCGTGCGCTTCCAGGCCTCCGACTGCGCCTCGCTCGCCTTCTCCCCGCGTCTTGGCCTGCGCCTGAAGGGCGGAACCGCAAGGGGCGCACACCCGGCCCTCCGCGCGGTCTTCAGGCCTCGGGCCGGCCAGGCGAACACCAAGCGGGTGGTCGTGCGCTTCCCGCGCTCCGCCTTCGTCGAACAGGCCCACATCCGCACCGTATGCACCAGGGTGCAGTTCGCTGCCGATGCCTGCCCGAAGGGCTCGATCTACGGGCGCGTGACGGCTTTCACGCCACTGCTCGACAACCCCCTCAGGGGACCGGTCTACCTGCGCTCCTCCAGCAACGTCCTGCCCGACTTGGTCTTCGACCTGACCGGTGAAGTCGACTTCGAGGCCGTCGTCCGCATCGACTCGATCAGGGGAGCGCTGCGGGCGATAACTGACGATCTCCCCGACGCTCCGATTGAGAAGGTCGTGATCGAGATGCAGGGTGGGCGCAAGAGCCTGATCGTCAACAGCACCGACCTCTGCGGGGCAAAGAACCGTGCCCAGGTGCGCCTCGAGGGCCACAACGCAAAGCGCCACACCCTGCACTCCACCGTGCGCGCGCAGTGCCAAAAGCGCCGCCGGCCCCCGGGCTAGGGCGACCGCCTTTTCGGTTGGTCAGGCACCGGCGAGTTTCACACGGCCAGCGGGCCCAGGTGGGCCTCGGTGACCAGGCAGGCATCGAGTCCATGTTGACGGGCGCGCCTATTGTATTCGGCGAAGTGTGGAGGAATCTCAGCTGGGGCATAGGCCCGCCAGCGCCCCATCTGGCCGAGCTCGACCGCCGCTTGAAATGGCCCGATCATCTGTTCGATCGGCCGCTCGTCCCCGGCCGGCGATCCGAGGATGCGAATGGCATCGAAGATGTAGAAGTCGATGCCGGCGAGCAGCGGTCCTTTCAGGGCGGTGGCAAACCGCTCTTTCACACTCAGGTCCGGCTCCAGATCGGCGACGTAAGTGCCCCAGTTCTCACGCACGTCGGCCCAGGCCTCGCGGCAGATTTTGTTGACGCGCCTGACGAACTGCGAGCGGGTCAAGGGCGGCTGGGCGGCGCTGATGGTCGTGCTGGCACGCACTTCGTAGTTTTCGGTGCCGCTTCGGTCGGAGGATCCGCAGCCGGCCAGGATCGCGACCGTGATGAGTGCCGTCGCGCAGCTCGCCACCAGAGCTCGGAGTCGGTTGTCGCGTGTACCGTTGTAAGTGGCGAGAAGTTCGACAACCCGCATGGGGGAGAATCATAGGCTCCTGCCTATCGAAATTAGGTCGCGGTTAGCGCTATCGTTCCAGGCAGGGCCTTGCGGCCCGTCCCGAGCCGAGACCCGGCACAAACACGACAGAAAGGCCGCCAGATGCCCAGCACGGTAATTCTCGGAACCGCACGCACGCCCTTCGGCAAGATGGGCGGGACTCTCTCTTCACTCGATGCCACCGACCTCGGTGGGCAGGCGATCGAAGCCGCCCTCGAACGCTCCGGCGTCGATCCGGAGCAGGTGGAGCAGGTCGTCTTCGGCCAGGTGCTGCAGGCCGGTCAGGGGCAGATCCCCTCGCGCCAGGCCCAGATCAAGGGCGGCATCCCCAAGGAGGTCCCTTCTGAGACGATCAACAAGGTCTGCGCCTCGGGCATGCGCTCGGTCGGCATCGCCGACATGGCGATCCGCGCCGGCGACACCGACGTCGCCGTGACCGGCGGCATGGAGTCGATGAGCGGCGCCCCGCACCTGCTGCCCGGCGCCCGCTTCGGCTACCGCATGGGCCATGTCGAGACGATCGACGCGATGGTCCACGACGGCCTCACCAACCCCTTCACCGAGAAGCAGATGATCAACGAGGCCAGCGAGGTCTCCAACGAGCTGGAGATCACCCGCGCCGACATGGACCGCTTCGCCGAGCGCTCGCACCGGCTCGCCGCCGAGGCCACCGACGCCGGCCGCCTCGCCGACGAGATCGTCGGCGTCACGGTCCGCTCCCGCAAGGGCGAGAACACGATCGAGGCCGACGAGGCGATCCGCGCGGAGACGACGGTCGAGACGCTCGCCGGCCTGCGCGCGATCGGGGGCGACGACGCCACCCACACCGCCGGCAACGCGCCCGGTGTGAACGACGGAGCCGGCGCGATCGTCGTCGCCTCCGACGAGTGGGCCGAGAAGGAGGGCCGCGAGGTCCTGGCCCGGGTCCTCTCCTACGGAACGGTCGCCGACGACTTCCCCTACCTGGCCAAAACTCCCGCCAACGCCGCCAAGCAGGCATTGGAGAAGATCGGCAAGAGCCCCGAGGACGTCGACCTCTGGGAGATCAACGAGGCCTTCGCCTCGGTAGCCCTCAACTCGGTGCGGATGCTCGGCGTCGACGAGGACAAGGTCAACGTCAACGGCGGCGCGATCGCCCTCGGCCACCCGATCGGCGCATCGGGCGCTCGCATCGTCGGCTCTTTGGTCCATGAGCTGGGCAGGCGCGGGGGAGGTCTCGGCGTCGCGGCCATTTGCTCGGGCGGCGGCCAGGGCGATGCCATCGTCATCGAGGTAAACGGCTCCTAGGATCGCCGTGAGCCGCGCGGCGGCCTTCTTCGACCTCGATAAGACCCTGATGGCGGGCTCGTCGGGGATGCAGTTCGCCCGTGTCGCGACGCGGCACGGGGTGGTCGGGCGGCGCCAGCTCGCCAGCTGGGCGGTCGAGCACCTGCGTTACCGTCTGCGCGGCACGACCGACGCGCGCACCACCGAGGTGCTGAGGGTCGCGCGGGAGCTGATCTCCGGCGTGCCGGCGCGCAGCCTGGAGCGGATGAACCCCGAGGTGATGGCGGCGATCCTGCCGCGGGTCTATCCGCAGATGCTGGACGAGGTCTATGCCCACCAGGACGCCGGCCGGGCCACCTTCATCGTCAGCGCCGCCGGCAACGGCGTGGTCGAACCGCTCGCCGCGGTGCTCGGCATGGACGGCGGCATCGGTACCAGCTACGAGATCGACTCCGAGGGCGCCTTCACCGGCCGCTTCGACGGTCCCTTCGTCTACGGGCCGGGCAAGGTCGAGGCGATGCAGGCATTCGCGGCCGAGCACGACATCGACCTCGGCGAGTCCTATGCCTACTCCGACTCGCTCTCCGATCTGCCGATGCTGCGCGCGGTCGGCCATCCGGTCGCCGTCAATCCCGACCCCCCGCTGGCCGAGATCGCCCGTGAGGAAGGCTGGCAGACGATGCGCTTCGAGCGCCTCGGCCGCCGCCTGGTCGCCCTCACGGTCACCCTCCTGGCGACGATCGCCGGCTTCGGCGCCTCGCGAATCGCAGCTCGCCGCAAGCCCGCGCCCCGCCGCTTCCCCGTGCGGCGGTAGTCGGGTTCGCATCTACACTCTGCGCATGGCGACCGAACCTCGGCAAAAGCCCCTCGAAGAGCGCGAGGCGGAGTTCAGGACGATGTCGGGGCAGTCGGTCCGGCCGCTGTACGGGCCCGAGAACGCCCCGGCGGATCCCGAGGAGTCGATCGGCAAGCCCGGCGAGTACCCGTTCACGCGCGGGCCCTACGAGTCGATGTACCGAGGGCGGCTCTGGACGATGCGCCAGTTCGCCGGCTTCGGCACGGTCGAGGAGACCAACGAGCGCTTCCACTACCTGCTCGACCACGGACAGACCGGGCTCTCGACCGCCTTCGACATGCCGACCCTGATGGGCTACGACTCCGACCACGCCCGCAGCCTCGGCGAGGTCGGCCGCGAGGGCGTCGCCGTCGACAGCCTCGACGACATGGAACAGCTCTTCGACGGGATCCCGCTCGGCGGCGTCACCACCTCGATGACGATCAACGCGCCGGCGGCGATCCTGCTCGCCTTTTACGTGCTGGTCGGCGAGCAGCAGGGCGTGCCCGCGGACAAGCTCGGCGGGACGATCCAGACCGACATCCTCAAGGAGTACATCGCGCAGAAAGAGTGGTGCTTCCCGATCGAGCCGGCGATGCGCCTGGTCACCGACATGGTCGAGTGGTGCACCGAGAACATGCCGCGCTGGCACCCGGTCTCGATCTCCGGCTACCACATCCGCGAGGCCGGCTCGACCGCCCAGCAGGAGCTCGCCTTCACGCTCAAGGACGGTTTCACCTACGTCGAGCGGGCGCTCGAGCGCGGCCTCGACGTCGACGACTTCGCCCCGCGGCTCTCCTTCTTCTTCAACGCCCACATCGACTTCTTCGAGGAGATCGCCAAGTACCGCGCCGCGCGGCGGATCTGGGCGCGTGAGATGCGCGAGACCTACGGCGCCAAGCGCGAGGAGTCGATGCGGCTGCGCTTCCACGCCCAGACCGCCGGCGTCTCGCTGACCGCGCAGCAGCCGCTCAACAACGTCGTCCGCACCTCGCTGGAGGCGCTGGCGGCGGTGCTCGGCGGCACCCAGTCGCTGCACACCAACTCCTTCGACGAGGCGCTGGCGCTGCCGACCGAGGAGGCGGTGCGAGTGGCTCTGCGCACGCAGCAGATCATCGCCTTCGAGTCCGGCGCCCCCAACACCCCCGACCCGCTCGGTGGCTCCTGGTTCGTCGAGAAGCTGACCGACGAGATGGAGGCCGCCGCATACGGGTACTTCGCCCGCATCGACGAGCTGGGGGGGATGGTCGAGGCGATCCGCCGCAACTTCCCGCAGCGGGAGATCGCCGATGCCGCCTTCACCTACCAGCGGGAGGTCGACGAGCGGCGCCAGATCGTCGTCGGCGTCAACGACTTCGTCCAGGAGGACGAGGCCGAGACCCCGATCCTGCGCATCGATCCCGCCCTCGAACGTAAGCAGACCGATCGCCTGGCGGCGACCCGCGCCCGGCGTGACGCCGCCGCCGTCGAGGCGAGCCTCGCCGAGCTGAAGCGCGCCGCCGCGACCGACGCCAACCTGATGCCGCCGATCATCGAGGCCGCCCGCGCCCGCGCCACCGAGGGCGAGATGATTGCGGCCCTGCAGGAGGTCTTCGGCACCTACACCGAGTCTCCCGTCTTTTGACCGACATCCGACCTGCATCGAGGCCCTATTAGGGCCTCGATGCAGGTCGGATCTAGTCGTCCTCTAATCTTCCGAGCCGCATGGAGGCAGCAACCGCCCGCAAGATCCGCGTCGTCGTCGCCAAGCCTGGCCTGGACGGGCACGACCGCGGCGCAAAGATCATCGCCCGGGCGCTGCGCGACGCGGGCATGGAGGTGATCTACACCGGTCTGCACCAGACGCCGGAGCAGATCGCCGAGACGGTGATCCAGGAGGACGCCGACGCCGTTGGCCTCTCGATCCTCTCCGGCGCTCATATGACCCTGGTGCCGCGGGTGGTCGAGCTGCTCAAGGCGCAGGGCGTCGAGGACGTCCTGGTCACGGTGGGGGGGACGATCCCCGCCGAGGACATCCCCGAGCTGAAGGAGCTCGGCGTCGCCGCCGTCTTCACGCCCGGAGCGGGCACCGACGAGATCGTCGATTTCATCCGCGAGGGCGGCGAAGCGCGCCACGAGCGCGAAGCCTGAGGCGCGCACGCGGCGATATTGAAGCTTTGTATCCCCTATAGGGGGTTGAATCGTTCAAACGGCTCGAGGATGTCGTGTGATATCGATCACCGCCGACCGTCACACCGGGGGACTGTGCTTCGCACATCCCCCGATGCGCTTGACAGCGCATCGCCGGCTGTAATAGATAGACTGATTGACTGGTCAGTCAACCCGCCTGAAGCAACAGCCAAGGAGGCTTTAAGTTGAAGATCTGCGTCCTGGTCAAGGAGGTACCGGACGCCGCAGTCCAGAAGCGCATCGACTCCAACACGATGCGTCTGGACCGAAGCGGCGAGAAAAACCTCAATCCCTTTGATACCCACGCCATCGAGGCCGCCATGCAGATCAAGGAGGGCGGTGCGATCCCGGTCGAGGAGGTCGTCGCGGTGACGATGGGCCCCGATTCGGCGGTCCGCGCGCTGCACAAGGCGGTGGCGCTCGGCGCCGACCGCTCGGTGCACCTCTCCGACGACGCCCTGCAGGGCTCCGACGTCTGCGCGACCGGCTACTCGCTGGCCAAGGTGCTCGAGTCCGAGAGCCCGGACCTGGTCCTGCTCGGCCAGCAGTCCGACGACGGCGAGTGCTACACGATCGGCGCCGTCGTCGCCGACCACCTGCAGATGCCCTCGCTGACCCAGGTGATCAAGATCGACGTCAGCGACGGCAAGCTGCGCTGCGAGCGCCAGGCCGAGTACGGCTACGACACGGTCGAGGTCGAGCTGCCGGCCGTGATCAGCGTCGGCGACGCGATCAACGAGCCCCGCTACCCGAGCCTGAAAGCGATCATGGGGGCGAAGAAAAAACCCCTCGACGGCAAGGCGACCGGCGATGTCGGCATCGAAGGCGGCATGGTCGGCGAGGCCGGCTCCAAGACCGCCGTACTCGCGCTCAACCCGCCGCCGCCCAAGGAGGCCGGGGAGATCATCGAGGACGAGGACACCAACGAGACGGTCGAAAAGATCGTCGCCTGGCTCGACGAGAGGAAGCTGATCTAGATGGCAGGCATCCTGACTTACGCCCTCCACGACGACGAGGGCAACTTCAACAAAAACTCGCTCGGGGCGATCTCCGAGGCGGCCAAGCTGGCCGGCGAAATCGGCGGCGAGGCCGCCGCGCTGGTGGTCGGCGACATCGCCGACGACGCCTGCGCTTCGCTCGGCAACTGGGGCGCGGCCAAGGTCTACCGGGCCAAGAGCGTGCCCGAGGGACTGGCCCAGCCGATCGTCGACGCGATGGCCAAGGTCATCCAGGACGAGGGCTTTGGCTACGCGCTGTTCGGCGGCGGCCTGCTCGGCTTCGAGATCGGCGCCGGCCTCACCGCACGCCTCAACGCCGGCGTGACGATGGAGGTGACGCAGGTCAAGGTGCAGGACGGCAAGCTGGTCGCCGAGCGCCCGATCCTGCAGGACTCCCAGATCGCCGACGTCGGCTACGTCAGCGAGCCGGGCATCATCATCGGCCGCCTCAACGCCTTCGACGCCAAGGAGAGCGGCGGCACGGCCGAGGTCGTCGACGTCGAGGTCGAGCTCTCGCCCTGGTCGACCAAGGCGACGATGGTCCAGCGCGGCGAGCAGCGCGGCGCCGACGTCAACATCGAGGACGCCGAGATCCTCGTCGGCGGCGGTCGCGGCCTGGGCGCCGCGGAGGGCTTCAAGCAGTGCGAGGAACTGGCCGAGGCGATGGGCGGGGCGGTTGCCGC
This sequence comes from Solirubrobacterales bacterium, assembly GCA_035704205.1. Taxonomy (GTDB): domain Bacteria; phylum Actinomycetota; class Thermoleophilia; order Solirubrobacterales; family 70-9; genus VRUE01. Next base: position 10,884 of record DASSXC010000170.1, read on the forward strand.
CACCCGCGCCGTGGTCGACGCCGGCTGGTACCCCTACGCGGCCCAGATCGGCCAGACCGGCAAGACGGTCGCGCCGAAGCTCTACCTCGCCGCCGGCATCTCCGGCGCGATCCAGCACAAGGTCGGGATGCAGAGCTCGGAGAACATCCTGGCGATCAACAAGGACCAGAACGCGCCGATCTTCGAGTTCTCGGATCTCGGCGTGGTGGGGGATCTGCACAAGATCGTCCCCAAGCTGACCGAGGCGATCAAAGCGAAGAAGGGCGGCTGAGCCAGCGGCTCGGCCTTCCCTCGACCGCGCAAAGGAGCAAGAGATGCCTGCCGTCAAGCCCATCGAGTACCCGCCGCCGTTCGATTCCGCCGACGTGATCGGCCCGCCGACCGACCCGGTCGACGACCGGATCGAGGTCGGCGTCGCGATCGTCGGCGGTGGGCCGGCAGGCCTCGCCTGCGCCAACAAATTGATGCAGCTGCTCGAGGACGAGCCCGAGCTGACCGAGAAGCTGGGCGAAGTCCCGGTGGCGGTGATTGAGAAGGGCAAAGTCGCCGGCGCGCACCTGCTCTCCGGCGCCAACGTCGATCCCTCGGCGATGACCCGCCTCTTCCCGGACATGGACCCCGGCGATTGGCCGCCGGTCTACCAGGAGGTGACCAAGGACGCCACCTACTTCCTCACCTCCAAGGCGGCGATCCCACTGAAGCCGCCGCCGCCGAACTTCCGCAAAGAGGGCACCTACACGATGTCGGTCTCGAAACTGGGCCGCTTCCTCGCCGACAAAGCCGAAGAGGCCGGCGTCTACATCCTCTCCGAGACCGCCGCGACCAAGCTGCTGGTCGAGGACCGGATCGTCAAGGGCGTGCGCTCGGGCGATCGCGGCCGTGGCAAGGAGGGCGAAGAGCTGGGCAACTTCGAGCCGGGCTCCGACGTCGTCGCCAAGGCGACGGTGCTGGCCGAGGGCACGATCGGCCACCTCACCTATTCCGCCTTCGACTACTTCGACATGCGCGAGGGCAGCGACCCGCAGGCGTGGGAGCTCGGGGTGAAGGAGATCTGGGAGGTGCCGAAGCCGCTCGACCGCGTGATCCACACGCTCGGCTGGCCGCTGCGCTGGGGCGGCAAATACAAGGAGGCCGGCGGCAGCTTCATCTACCCGATGGGCGAGGACAAGGTCTGCTTCGGCCTCGTCGTCGGCCTCGACTACACCGACGCGACCTTCTCCGTCCACGACGAGCTGCAGCGTTTCAAGCAGCACCCCTTCATCGCCAAGATCATCGAGGGCGGCAAGCGGGTCGGCTGGGGCGCGAAGACGATCCCCTCGGGCGGCTACTGGTCGCTGCCGCAGCGCTTCTCGGTGCCCGGCATGCTGGTTGCCGGCGACGCCGCCGGGATGGTCAACATCGCCGAGCTCGCCGGCGTCCACTACGCGATGCACGCCGGGATGTACGCGGCGGAAGCGATCGTCGAGTCGCTGAAGAAGGACGTCGACTCGGTCAACTTCGAAAGCTACGACGAGAAGATCCGCGGCTCGGTGATCGAGAAGGACCTCTACAAGTCGCGCAACATGAAGCAGCCACTGACCAAGGGACTGATCCGCGGCGGCATCGTCGCCAACATGCTCGTCGCCAGCAAAGGCAACTTCCCACCCGGTCACATGAAGGTGGAGGACAACGCCGAGCCGGCGATGCACGTCGGCAAGGCGGCCAGCAGGTACCCCAAGCCCGACAACGAGGTCACCTTCAACAAGCTCGACTCGGTCTTCCTCTCGGGCAACGCGACCCGCGACGACGCGCCCAACCACGTCCGCATCCAGACCAAGGTGCCGCGCGAGCTCGCCCAGACCTGGGTCTCGATGTGTCCGGCGCAGGTCTACGAGATTCCCGACGAGCAGCTGGAGAACGGTGCGGCCGAGGTGGACGTCCACGTCACCGCGTCCAACTGCGTGCAGTGCGGGGCGATCACCGCCAAGGGTGGGCGGCTGACGTTGCCTGAGGGTGGCGACGGGCCGCTTTACCAAGAGACTTAGGGACGGGGTCTCAGCGCGCGGGTCCTGTCGTCGGGTGGGGGTGTCCGGCCTGGCGCTGGGTTTTTCGCCCGGGAGTGTGCGCCCGTCCGAGATCCGCAGAGGGGCGAAAAACGGACGCCGCGCCGGGCCGGACACCCCCACCCGGCGCCACCCGCGCGAGGGACGGTTAGGGTCGCTTGATGCTGGCGCTGGGGATAGTTGCCGCGGTGGGAGCTTCGGTGCT
>DASSXC010000171.1:0-7299 GCA_035704205.1 Solirubrobacterales bacterium
CCTCGCCGGGGGCTCCGGCGGCAATCGTGCGGCCGGCGGAGACGATCACCGCCGTGTCCGCCACTGCGGCAGCGAGGGCCAGGTCGTGGACGACGAGCAGCACGGTGAGGCCGTCGTCGGCGAGCTCGCGGAGCAGGGTCGCGACGCCGACCGTGGCGCCGAGGTCGAGCTGGGAGGTTGGCTCGTCGGCGATCAGCACCGGCGCCTCCTGGGCGAGCCCGATGGCGATCTGGACGCGCTGCAGCTCGCCACCGGAGAGCGTCGTCAGCGGCCGCTCGGCGAAGCCGGTCACCCGCGCGCGTTCCATCGCATGGTCGATGCCTTCGTGGTCGGCGCGGCTCAGCCGGCGCAAGGGCCGCAGATGCGAGGAGCGGCCGATCGTCACCGCTTCGCGCACGCTGACCCCGGCTGGCACCGGCATCCGCTGCGGGACGAAGGCACGCACGCGGGCGAGGTCACGCCCGCGCATCTCACCGATCTCCCGTCCCGACCAGTGGATGCTGCCGGCCGAGGCGCCCTGCAGGCCAGCCACCGCCCGCACCAGGGTCGACTTGCCGGCCCCGTTGGGACCGACGATCGCGACCAGCTCGCCGTGCCCGACCCGCAGGTCGGCGCCGCGCAGGATCGGCGTGCCGCCGATCTCCACCTCCACCCCGCGGGCCTCAAGCGACGGCGCTCCGGACGTGCCGGTGCTGGGGTGCCCATATGGACCTCTCGCCACCGGCACGTAACCGGAGTAGCTGGGATCAGGCGCCATCACACCGCCTTGCGCAGCAGCCAGAGGAAGAGGGGGACGCCGAGCAGGACCATGAAGGGGCCGACCGGCATCTCGACCGGAGCGCGCAGGGTGCGGGCGAGGGTGTCCCCGGCGGCGAGCAGGGCGGCGCCGCCGATCGCCGAGGCGGGGACGACGAAGGTGTGGCTGGAGGTGCCGCCGGCCATTCGCACGACGTGGGGGACGACGAGGCCGAGGAAGCCGAGCAGGCCGGCAATTGCGGCCGAGGCGGCGGCCAGCAGTGCCGCCGCGACCGCGGCGCCGAGGCGGATCAGGTGCGGGCGCGAGCCGAGCGAAGCGGCGACGTCGTCGCCCAGCGCCAGCCGGTCGAGCGGCCGGATCAGGAGCAGGGCGACGGCGAAGCCGGCGGCGAAGTAGGGCCAGATCGTGCCCAGCTCGTCCCAGCCGCTCGAGGTGAGGCCGCCGGCGATGAAGAAGATCGCGGAGGGCGCGCGCTCGGGGTAGGCCGCCAGCAAGCCGGTCGTCCCGGCGGTGAAGAGCGAGAGGATCGCGATCCCGGCGAGGACGACCTTGCCGACGCTGCCCCGGTTGGAGCCCGACCAGGCGAAGGCGAAGACCAGCGTCGCCGCCAGCAGGCCGAAGGCGAGCGCCCCGACCGGCAGCAGGGCGACCTGCCCGGGAAAGAGGATGATGATCAGGATCGCGCCGAAGCCAGCTCCGCCGGTGACCCCGATCACGTCGGGCGAGGCGAGCGGGTTGGCGAGGGCTCCCTGCAGGATCGCGCCGGCGATGCCGAGCGCGGCGCCGACGACGATCGCCTCGACCGTGCGCGGCAGGCGCAACGTCTCGACGATCTGCTGGTCGGGCCCGCTGCCACCGTTGCCGAAGACGATGTCGATCACCTCGGCGAACGGGACCTTGACCGCGCCCAGGGCGAGCGAGGCGACGGTTGCCAGGGCGAGCGCGGCGAGCAGCGCCGCGAAGACGAGCGTGCGGCGGGCCAAGGCGCTCAGTTCTCGAGATAGGTGCGGCGCACTTTGCGGATCGTGCGGGCGATGTCGGTGCCGGCCTGCAGCAGCGAGTCGTCAACCGAGATGTAGATGCGGTCGTTGCGCACCGCCGAGGTGCCGGCCCAGGCCGGGTTGGTCCGCAGGTAGTCGGTCAGGCTGGGGATGTCGTCCTCGTCGGCGTGCGGCACGGCGACGATCACGTCGGGGTCTTCGGCGACGACCACTTCGTCGGAGATCCGCTCGAAGCCCGAGTCCGACTCGACCCCGCCGGTCAGCAGCTCCCCGCCGGCCTTCGTCACCAGGTCACCGCCCCAGCTGTTGGGCAGGAAGACGAAGGGCGTGCGGCCGACGCCGAGGATCAGCATCACGGTCGGGTGCCTCGCGATGTCCCTGCGTGCCTCGGCGACACTCTTCTTCATCGATTTGACCAAGGCCTCGGCCTGACCCTTGCGGCCGACCAGGCGGCCGATCGCCAGGGTTTGCGAGAAGGCGTCGCCGAGCTTGCGCGGCTCGCGGATCAAGACGCGGATGCCGAGGTCCCCCATCGACTCGTTCCCTTTCGCCCAGGTCGGCGAGGAGAGCACCAGGTCAGGATCGAGCGAGGCGAGCTGCTCGAGGTTGGGCCCGTTCGGATGGGAGAGGGGCAGGACGGTGACGCCCTTCAACTTCGGCGAAAGCCGTTCGCGCCCGCCCAGGGTCTGGCCGACCCCAACCGGCTTGACCCCCAGCTTGGTCAGCGTGTTCGCCCCGAACGGCGTCAGCGCGACGATCCGCTGCGGGGGGTCGGCCTGCGCCGGCCCGCCCGTCGCCAAGACAAGCAGGACGACCGCAACCCAAAATGAAGCTTTGTGGCCCCTATAGGGGGTAAAAAGCTCCAGCAAACGGGTGGGGACCATCGCTAGGCCGCCACCTTGGCGTCGATCACGTCGTAGTGGCGGACCTCGCTGCCGTGGGCTAGCTCGCCGTCGGCGTGGCGGTGGCTGAGCTTGAAGAGGTCGCTGTTGACCCAGGCCTTGAAGGCCTCGTCGCTCTCCCAGCGGCTGAGCACGACGTACTCGCCCTCGCGATCTCGCCGCAGCAGCTCGAAGCCGGCGAAGCCCTCGGCTTTGTGGACGTGGCTCTCACGCTCGAGGAAGGCGCGCTCGAACGCCTCGCGGCGCTCCTCCGTCACGTGGACGACGTTCATCACGATTACCAAGGCCCGCTCCTTTCGAGAGGCGCCCGCTGCTCGGCAGCTACTTAGGGCGCCCTAAGTAGGTTTGCCTAATTAGGGTAGCCGAAGAATCGAGCTGAGGCGCTAAGGGGTGTTCGCGTCCAGCTCGGCGCGAGCGCGGTGGGCGAGCTTGACCGTTGCTTTGCGCAGACCCTCGGGCCCGTCGATCGGCTCGTCGTAGGGGATGCGCACCTCGGTCTCGCCGCCTGGCGTCTCCGCGATCAGGTCCAGGCCGGTGCGGTCGGCGTCGACGCAACGTGCCGCGGTAGCTTCGGGGCAGTTGCCGATCGCTCGCGCCATGTCGAGCAGCGCGTCGTCGTGGTCCTCGTTGAGGTGGGCGATCGCACGCTCGGCGCCTTCGCTGACTGGGTCGCCTTGCTTCATGAGTTAGGGGACCCTAATACAAGGGCGGGAGGGCCGGTACTCGCGGCTCACCCAGCCCATAGGTGTCATAGGCACCAAATTCAGAGAAAGTCCGATGGGTGGGACCGTGATAGTCCGAGGAGGCGGTGGGGATGAGGTCTAGCTCCTCACAGAGCTCCAGCAAGTGTTCGGTCTGCTCTTTGCTGTGGGTCGGGTAGAAGGTCTCGACTCCGTCGACGTCGAGGGCTCGGATCAGCTCGTCTACCTCCGTTGGCTCTGAGATGTCCCAGTAAGGGTGGGCGACGACCGCGATGCCGCCGGCCTGCTTGATCGTTTCGACCGCCTGGTCAGCGGTTGGCCAGCGGCGTGGCACGAAGGCCTTGGCGCCCGGGACCAGGTACTCCTCGAAGAACGGCCCAAGGTCTCCGGTCGCCCCCGCCGCCCGAGCGATGTGCGGTCTCCCGATCGATAGCGCGTCGCCGGCCTCGCGAACCGCGTCCTCGAGATGCAGGTCGAATCCCTCTCCGCGCAGCTTCTCGACGATCTCCCCGGCTCGAGAAACCCGCTCGTGCTGAGCCCGCTCGCAAGCCGGCGCGATCTTGCCCAGGTCGACCCAGTACCCGCAGACATGCAGGTCTTCCGCGTACTCGTGCACGCAGGACATCTCGATCGCGGGAACGAGCTCAACCCCGAGCTTCCCGGCGGCTTCCTGCGCCTCAGGAACCCCCGCGATGGCGTCGTGGTCCGTGAGCGCCAAGGTCGTCACCCCAGCTTTCGCAGCTTCCTCAACGACCTGGGCCGGTGCCAGCTGCCCGTCGGACACGGTTGAGTGACTCTGCAGCTCGATCACGGAGGCGGGACCCTAGCCGAGCGCCCCGCCTCCGGGTCGAGCAGCGTCGGGTTTAGCGATCCAGGGGCAGGCCGTTGGACTTGATCTTCCAGACAAAGTCTTCACGGATGCAGATGCCGTCCTGCGCGGCCTCGAAAATCACCAGGCCAAATGGGAATTTCACCCCGTCGAATGCTCTCTCCTCGGCAAAGGGACGGAGAGCATCCCAAATGCCGATACCTTGATTCGTCGCCATCTTCACCGCGGTCTGTGCCGAGGGGATCGCGATCCGTGCGTCGATCTCGATCCGGAACAGGTGGCCGTACTCGGGCTCGCCCGAGATCTCGGCCTTCGAGCGCGCTATCTGGGCTGCTGCCTGCAGCCCGTCTGCGGCTCCCATGAGGAGTGGTACGAGGTCGCCCCGCAGCGCGGTTTCCGCGCCGCTGCGGGGCTTTGCAATGGGCGCTTTCTGCAGGGCCGTAATGCAGTTGGCGCTGGCGGCATATCCGCTTTGCTTGTACTGCTCGATCACGGTGCCGATTGGAAGGGTCGTCTGCATTGGAATTGGTCTCCTCTCAGAACGGTGCGGTGTGATCCAAATGGGTGGTCGGTGAAACTATCGTATTCTCACGGTATATGCAACCCGTCTTATCCGGCATGTATAAACCTGGACATATGGCGGGTTTTTCGTATTCAGGACGGTTTATCACTGTATATTTCGGGGATGATTAACGTATTGCAAAGGAGGTTCGAGTGTTATGGAGACCGTTGAACTGCGGCCAGAGACCCTGGCTGAACTGCGACGACGACTGCAGCACCCACAAGGCCCAGCTCACCTGATCCCTCTGCTCCGCAAGCTCGGCGTCACTCCGTCCATGGTCAGGAAGGCCACCGGCGCGACGTCGACCGACGTGGTCAGCAACTGGCGCCGAGAACGCAGCGCGCCCCAGGACGATCAGTACCAGCGCTTGGACGCGCTGCGGACGGTCGTCTCCTACCTGCTGTCGACCAACGCCCTGGAAGACGACGGCTTGGCGATCGCTCTGTGGCTCAACGGCTACCCGCGCGGGCGGCCTTTCGAAGACTCCGCCGGGCGGCCGGTCATGACCCCGCTGGAGGCGATCTGCGGCGGAAGGTATCTGGCGGTCGTCGATGCGGCGCGCGGGTGGAGCAAAGCGCAGGACGAGTGGCTGCACGAGTGCGCGGGCTGATCGCGAAGCTCATCGCCGAGGCCTACCGCTTCGGGGCTGCCCGCGGATCGGTTGCGCGCGTTACGTCCCCCGCATAAATAGACTGCCGCCCCCGTGTTCGAGAAAGTGCTGATAGCCAACCGCGGCGAGATCGCGATCCGGGTCGCCCGGACCCTGAAGGAGATGGGGATCGGGTCCGTTGCCGTCTATTCGGAGATCGACCGGGATGCGCCCCATGTGCGCGAGGCGGACGAGGCCTTTCTGATCGGGCCGGCTGTTCCCGCCGAGAGCTATCTGAACGTCGCGAAGATCATCGAGACCGCCAGGGAGGCCGGTGCCGAAGCCATCCATCCCGGCTACGGCTTCCTCGCCGAGAACGCCGATTTTGCGCGGGCTTGCGGCGAGGCTGGAGTCACGTTCATCGGCCCACCGCCCGAGGCGATCGAAGCGATGGGCTCGAAGACGCGGGCGCGGGAGATCATGGCCGAGGCCGGTGTGCCGATCGTTCCCGGCGCGACCGAGCCGGCCGAGGACGTCGAGGCTGCCAGGGCCCAGGCGGAGGAGGCCGGTTACCCCGTCGCCTGCAAGGCGGCGGGCGGCGGCGGAGGCAAGGGCTTCCGCGTGGCGATGACGCCGGACGACCTCGAGGAGGCGTTTGAGGGCGCGGCGCGCGAAGGCGAGAAGTTCTTCTCCGACGATCGCGTATACGTGGAGCGCTATCTCGAGGACCCGCGCCACGTCGAGGTCCAGGTCCTGGCGGACTCGCACGGCAACGTGATCCACCTCGGCGAGCGCGACTGCTCGATCCAGCGCCGCCACCAGAAGGTGATCGAGGAGGCTCCGGGTCCCCAGGTCGATGCCGAGATGCGCGAGCGGATCGGCAGGATCGCCACCGACGCGGCCGCCGCGGTCGGCTACCGCGGTGCCGGCACGGTCGAGGGGATGCAGGTCGGCGAGGAGTACTTCTTCCTCGAGATGAACACGCGGGTTCAGGTCGAGCACTGCGTGACCGAGATGGTCACCGGCATCGACATCGTCCGCGAGCAGGTGCTGGTCGCCGCCGGCGAGGCGCTGACGGTCTCCCAGGAGGAGGTCGAGCTGCGCGGCCACGCGATCGAGTGCCGGATCAACGCCGAGGCGGCCCACAAGAACTTCGCTCCGGCGCCGGGGGCGATCACCACCTACCGCGAGCCGGCGGGGCCAGGCGTGCGGGTCGACTCCGGGGTCGAGGCGGGCTCCGAGGTGACGCCGATGTACGACCCGATGGTGGCCAAGCTGATCGTCTGGGACGTCGATCGCGAGCACGCGACGCGCCGCATGCTGCGCGCGCTGGGCGAGTACGAGGTCGGTGGGCTGACCACGCTGATCCCCTTCCACAGCGCGATCCTCGCCACCGAGCAGTGGGCGAAGGGGGAGACCTGCCGCGATCTGATGGAGGACAGGAAGTGGTTGAAGACGACGGCGCCTGAGGCCGTCGAATCCCCCGAGTTGCCGGAGGGCGCCGAGGTCGTCGCCCGCGACTACAAGGTCGAGGTCTCGGGCAAGCTCTTCGACGTCAAGGTGATCGGCGAGGCCGCTGCGGGCGCCGCCGTGGCGAACCCCGGCAACGGCAAGCGCCCCCCAAAGCGGGAGCGCAAGGCGGGCGGAGGCGCAAGCGCCTCCAGCGAGTCGCTCCCCTCACCCCTCCAGGGCACCGTGCTCAAAGTGGCCGTAGAGCAGGGCGCCGAGGTGTCCGAGGGCGACCTGATCTGCGTGATCGAGGCGATGAAGATGGAGAACGAGATCGCCGCCCACCGCTCCGGCAAGGTCACCTCGCTCAACGTCGCCGAAGGCGCGGCGGTCTCCAGCGGCGACGTCCTAGCTGTAATCGAGTAGCGCCGGTGTCTCCTCGCCTACGCCTATCACCGGCCTTCGGCCGGTGAAATCTGGTGCCGCTTCGCGGCAGGAATCTCTCCGCG
>DASSXC010000172.1:0-6222 GCA_035704205.1 Solirubrobacterales bacterium
AGCAGGGCGCCGATCGTGGTCGGGATCAGGGCGACGAGCAGGGCGATCAGGGTGACGACGGAGGCGTCGGTGCCGGAGAAATCGGCGAAGGGCCGCAGCGAGACGACGACCGCGAGGAAGACCAGGGTAAGGCCGGCAAGCAAGATGCTGAGGGCGATCTCGTTCGGCGTCTTGCGCCGCTCCGCCCCCTCGACCAGGGCGATCATCCTGTCGAGGAAGCTCTGGCCCGGCTCCTGGGTGATCTCGACCACGATCCGGTCGGAGAGCACGCGGGTGCCGCCGGTGACGGCGCTGCGATCGCCGCCGGACTCGCGCACGACCGGCGCCGACTCGCCGGTGATCGCCGACTCGTCGACCGAGGCGATGCCTTCGATCACGGTGCCGTCGCCGGGGATCGTCTCGCCCGCCTCGACCACCACGACGTCGCCGCGCCGCAGCTCCGAGGCCGGCGTCTCGCCGCCGTCGCGAAGCCGGGCGACGGTCTCGGTGCGCATCGAGCGCAGCGCGTCGGCCTGGGCCTTGCCGCGGCCCTCGGCCAGCGCCTCGGCGAAGTTGGCGAAGATCACCGTCAGCCAGAGCCAGGCTCCGATCGAGAATGAGAACCAGGCGGGGTCATCTCCGCCACCCAGCGGCGGCCCGCCGAAGACCTGGATCAACCAGCCGGCGCTGGCGATCACGGCGCCGATCTCGACCACGAGCATCACCGGGTTGCGGATCTGATGGCGGGGATCGAGCTTGATCAGCGAGTCGATCACCGCTCGCAACATGATCGCGCGGTCGAACAGCGACCGGGGCCGATTGCGCAGAGTCTCGTCAGTCATCGCCGCCCTTCCCCCCGCCGACGGGCCGATTCCGGTCGATAAGCGACCTGTTTTAGGCCCATCGGCGCCGTTTTGTCGAGCGCCAGGTTGAGCTGGAGAACGTTGGCGCCGGGCTCGCCAAAAAGGCCGAGGGTGCGGCCGTCGGTGTGCTCGCCGATCAGGTCGAGCACTCGATCGAGCGGCAGGCCGCGAACCGCCGCCACCCTGTGCGCCTGGATGCGGGCGTTGGCCTCGGAGATGTGGGGATCGACCCCAGAGGCCGAGGTGCTGACGGCGTCGACCGGCACATCGGCGGCGGCGAGGCCGGGGGCATAGCGGCGCTCGCGCGTCAGGTAGATCTTCAGTTCTTCTTCGAAGAATTCGGAAAGCTCCTTGTCGTTCGGCCCGAGGTTGTTGAAGTAGGTGACGTCGGCGCTGTAGCCAGTCACCGAGGGGCGGCCCTGGAAGTAGGCGGGATCGGCCACCAGAACCGGCTCTTCTTCTTCGTCGAGGATCGGCTTGCCGTTGCGGTCGAGGGCCGGCACGCGGAAGTCCTGCCCGATCAGCTTCGAGCCGACCACCTTGCCGTTTAGCTCGATCCTGCTGCCGTTGGAGGCGTTCGGGAACAGCACCTGCGAGACCCCGGTGGTGAGGAGCGGATAGGCGATGCCGAGCGTCAGGGTGAAGAAGACGATCGCGATCGTCGCGGTGATCAGGTCTTTTCGCAGATGGCTCATCTCAGAAGAGCTGGTCGGTAAGTCCCTGCACGACCGGGCCGAGCAGGAGGGCGGGGAAGAAGGTGAGCGCGGCGACGATCACGACGACGGCGATCAAGAGGACGACGAAGGTGGGCGAGTCGGCGCGGAAGGTGCCGGCGCCGGCCGGGGCGACTTTCTTGCCGGCCAGCGAGCCGGCGACCGCAAGCACCGCGATCATCGGCAGGAAGCGGGAGAGGAGCATCACCAGGCCACCGAGCAGGTTGGCGAAGCTGAATGCTTCGGCGCCGAGGTTGCCGGGCGCGTTCGGCTGGATGAAACCCGTGTAGCCGGCGAAGGCGGAGCCGTTGTTGTTGGCCTGCGACATATAGGCGTAGAGCGACTCCGAGAAGCCCTGCGGGCCGGGGTTGTAGATCGACTGCGTGCCGTCGGGACCGGCCACCGCCCAGGCGGTCGCGAACAGCACCAGCAGAGGCGTCACCAACACCCCGACGAGGACCAGCTTCACCTCCCGCGACTCGATCTTCTTGCCGAGGAACTCCGGGGTGCGGCCGACCATCAGGCCGGCGATGAAGACGGTCAGCAAGACGAAGAGCAGCATGTAATAGAGGCCCGAGCCGACCCCACCGAAGACCACCTCTCCGGTTCCCATGTTGGCCAGCGGCACCAGGCCGCCGATCCCGGTCAGCGAGTCCAGGGCACCGTTGACGGCCCCGCAAGACGTGACAGTGGTGACGGCCGTCCACAGCGACGTGTCGGCGATGCCGAAGCGCTGCTCCTTGCCCTCCATGTTGCCGCCGGTGGAGCCGTCGAAGGCGCTGGTGAGAACGCCGGCGTGGTGCTGTGCCGGGCTGCCGTGCTGCTCGGCCGTGTAGACGACGGCTACGGCGACGATGAACATCGCCATCATCGCCCCGTACAGCGCCCAGCCCTGGCGGCGATTGCCGATCATGCGGCCGAAGGTGCAGGTGAGGCTGGCCGGGACGATCAGGATCAGGATCAGCTCGATGAAGCTCGTGAAGCCGCTGGGGTTCTCGAACGGCATCGCGCTGTTGACGTTGAAGAAGCCGCCGCCGTTGGTGCCGAGCTCCTTGATCGCCTCCTGGGAGGCGACTGGGCCGAGGGCGAGCGTCTGCGTCCCCCCGGCGATCGTGTGCAGGGTTTGCGAGCCGTCGAGAGTCTGGATCACGCCCTGGGAGGCGAGAACGAGCGCGGCGACCAGGGAGATCGGCAGGAGGATGTAGAGGTTGATCCGCACCAGGTCCGCCCAGAAGTTGCCCAGCACCGCTCCCGAGCGAGCCGCGAAGCCGCGGATCACGGCGGCGAGCGCGGCGATGCCAACCGCGGCGGAGACGAAGTTCTGCACCGTCAACCCCGCCATCTGGACGAAGTAGGTGAGCGTGGTCTCGCCGCCGTAGTACTGCCAGTTGGTGTTGGTGACGAAGGAGGAGGCGGTGTTGAAGCTGAGGTTCCAGGGACCGGAGTCGAAGCCGTCTGGGTTGAACGGCTGGATGCTCTGGGTGCGGAGGATCAGGTAGAGGACCAGCCAGGAGAGCAGGCTGAAGACGACGATCGAGCGGGCGTATCCCTTCCAGTCCTGCCCCTCCTCGGACCGCACGCGCAGCGCCCGGTAGGAGAGGCGCTCGATTGGCCCGACGACCGGGGACAGGAAAACCCGCTCGCCCTGGAAGACCTTGGCGATGTAGGTGCCCAGCAGCGGCGACAGTGCGGTGAGGACGGCCAGGAAGACGACGATCTGCGCCCAGCCCTGGATCATCCGACCCGGTCCAGGGCTCCGATCGCGGCGTAGAGGAGCGCGAAGGCGATCAGGGCCAGTGCGATCGAGACGAGGTCCACGGTTCGATCATTGACCGAACCGCATCAAGGCCGCGTAAAGGAAACGGCCCTCCGCATACAGATTTCGTAAACCCGACCTGCATCGAGTCCCAAATAGGGCCTCGATGCAGGTCGGATCTCGGTGGCCTTAAGTGAAGCGGTAACCGACCCCCGGATCCGTTCGGATATATCTGGGACCATCGGCGGGCTCGATCTTGCGGCGAAGGTTGGCGAGGTGGACACGAAGCACCTGGACGTCGTCAACGTACTCCGGCCCCCAAACCTCGGCGAGCAGCTTGCGATGGGTCATCAGGCGGCCCCGGTTCTGCGCCAGCACCCGCAGCAGGTCGAACTCGGTCGGGGTGAGGTGCACCGGCTCGCCGTCGCGACGGACCAGGCGAGCGAGGAGATCGACCTCGAGGCCGTCGGCGGCGATCAGCGGCTCCGTCGCCTCGGGCTTGGCTCGCCTCAGCACGGCCTCGAGCCGCGCCACCAGCTCCGGCGGCCCGAACGGCTTGGTCACGTAGTCGTCGGCGCCGGCCGCCAGCGCCCGCACCTTCGCCTCCTCCTCCCCCACCGCGGAGAGGACGATGATCGGCATCTCACTCCACTCGCGCAGGCGCTTGGTGGCCTCGATGCCGTCGAAGTCGGGAAGCATCAGGTCCAGGATCGCCGCGGCGGGTGGCCGCACAGCGGCCTTGCTGAGCGCCTCCTCACCGCTGCGCGCGGGCACCGCCTCGTAGCCGGCGTCCCGGAGGATCACCTCCAGGGCACGGAGGATCTGCGGCTCGTCGTCGCAGACCAGGACTCGCGCTGCCTCGCTCATTCCGTCCTTCCCCCTCCGGCTGGAAACGTAACGACGAAGCTGGTCCCCTGGCCGGGCAGCGACTCGACCGCTATTTCGCCGCCATTCGCCTCGACGAATCCCTTGACGATCGCCAGACCGAGACCGGAGCCCGAGTCGCCGCGGCTCGTGCTGCCGCGCTGAAACGGCTCGAAGATCCGCTCCCACTCGCTCTCGGGTATGCCCGGTCCCTGGTCGACCACCCGGACCACGACGGCTTCGCCAAGCAGCCTGGACCTGGCCTGGACCGGCCTGCCCTCGCCGTGCCGGATCGCGTTGTCGAAGAGGTTCTCGAAGGCGCGCTCCAGCTGCGCCGCGTCCGCGTCGATCATCGGCAGCTCGGCCTCGACCGCAAGTCGAACCAGCCCCGGGTCGACAACCGCCGCCCGAGCGGTCTCCAGCACCTCGGCGAGGTCGATCGGCCCAGGGTGCGGCTCCGCCTTGCCGGCCTCCAGGCGGGACATGTCGAGCAGGTTCTCGACCAGACGGGAGAGACGGTTGCCCTCGCCGACGATCGCCGCGCTCAGCTCAGCCCGCTCGGCCTCGGTCAGGGTCCCGGACCCGAGCGCCGAGCCGCCGGCGATGATCGAGGTCAGGGGCGTGCGCAGGTCATGGGAGATCGACCGCAGCAGGGCGGTCTTCAGCTCGTCGCTGCGGCGCAGCGCCTCGGCCTCGACCGCCTCGGCCTGCATCCGATCGCGCTCGCGGGTGAGCGCGGCCAACTCGGCCAGGGCGCGGTCCGCCTCCTCACGTCGGCGCTCGGCCTCCACGGCGCGGGCTCGGGCAAGCTCGCCGACAGTGCTGCTGACGATCGCCGCGATCACGAGCACCGTCAGAGCAACCCAGTTGTCCCCATCGGCGATCGTGAAGCGGTGCAGCGGCGGGATATGGAAGAAGTTGAAGGCAGCGGCGCTGGCCACAGACGCCAGCAGCCCAAGCCGCAACCCCCACACGATCGAGATCAGCAGGATCGCCGGCAGGTAGACGATCCCCAGCGAAACAACCGGCGCCACCGACTTGAGTGGATAGACAAGCAGCGTCCCCAGCCCAACCGCTGCGAGCGTCGCCATGATCCCAAGCCAGGTGGGAGGCGGTTCACTGCTCAAGTCAGCGGGGATCCGACGACGGAACATCGACATCAGGGTATGGGCAGCGCCGCCGATCAAACCCCGAGCGCGAGGCTGAGGGCGAGCATCACTCCTGCGCCGAGCGCTACGCCGGCGCTCGGTCCCAATCGATCCGGGCCGGCATAGGCCTTTGGCAGCAGCTCGATGACGATCAGGACCAGCATTGCCCCGGCGGCGAAGGCGAAGGAAAGGGGCAGCAGCGCTTCGATCTGCTCGACGAGGAGGAAGGCGACCAGGGCGCCGACCGGCTGCGGAGCGCTGGTTCCGACCGCCGCCCAGAACTGGCGGGTGCGACTGAAGCCCGCCGCCGCCATCGGGATCGCCACGCTGGTCCCCTCGGGGACGTTCTGGATCGCGATCGCGAGGATCACGAACAGGCTGAGGCCGGCCCGATCCGAGGCGAAGGCCGTGCCCACGGCGAAGCCCTCGGGAAGGCTGTGGACGAAGAGGACGAGAAAGACCAGGGCCGAGGTGCGGGCGCCGGGACCTTCGCGCCCCATGAAGGTCGTCTCGGGGTTGAGCCGACGGCGGACGAAGGCCACCAGCGCCGCCCCGACGAAGAGCCCGCCGACGACGGCTGGAGCCGACCCCTCGTCGGCGGCGGGGATCAGCAGACCGGCGATCGAGGCCACTCCCATCACCCCGGCGGCGAGGCCGAGCAGGAGCGGAGTCAGCTGCGCCGCACGGGTGCCGAGAAAGAAGACCGGGATCGCGCCGAGCCCGGTTGCCAACGCGGTGCCGCTGGCCGCCAGCAACAGGACGATCGCGTCGGGCATAGCCCGGAAAGCTATTTGCCCGGCAGCGGCGCCGCGTATGGTCAGCCGATGCCGACGCCCGGCTCGATCCAGCGCACCTACCTGACGCTGCTGCTCGGCAACACGCTGGCGGCGTCGTTCATC
>DASSXC010000173.1:0-19912 GCA_035704205.1 Solirubrobacterales bacterium
GAGGAGCGCGGCCGGGTCCTCGCCTTCTCCGTGATCGACAACCTCTGGAAGGGAGCATCGGGCCAAGCGGTGCAGTGCCTCAACCTGATGCTGGGCTTCGATGAGAAGGAAGGCTTGGTGTGACCTCCTTCTTCAAATCTCGCTGGGTGGAGCCGCCGGCGGGGGTCGAGCAGCTCGATCCCGCCCAGCTCGCACCGGGGTTTCGCGCCGGCGCGGCCCACTGCGGCCTCAAGGGGGGCGGTAGGACCGATGTCGGCCTGATGGTCTGTGACGCGCCGCGGGTGACCTCGTCGGTGTTGTTGACGCGCAACGCCTCGGCGGCGGCGCCGGTGCGGGTCTGCCGGCAGCGGGTCGATCGGGACTCAGTGCGGGCCGTTGTCGTCAACGCGGGCAACGCCAACGCCGAGACCGGCGAGCAGGGCCTTGCCGACGCCTGGGCGATGTGCGAGCGGACCGGGGCGGAGCTGGGGCTCGACCCCGGCGCGGTCGCGGTGGCCGAGACCGGGGTTATCGGCGTGCCGCTGCCGATCGACGCGGTCCTCTCGGGGGTTGGCGAGGCCGCCGCGTCGCTCTCCCCCCAGGGAGGGATGGCCTTCTCCGAGGCGATCCTGACCACCGACCGCTGGCCGAAGAGCTGCACCGTGCGCGCCGGCGGGGTCACCCTGTCCGCCCAGGCAAAGGGGGCAGGGATGATGCAGCCGGACTTCGCGACGATGCTCTGCTTCGTCCAGACGGACGCGGTCGTCGACGACCCGGACTCCCTGTTGCGTGACACCGTCGGCGCCTCCTTCGAGCGGATCAGCGTCGACGGCCAGATGAGCACCAACGACACGGTCGTCCTGCAGGCGACCGGGGAGGCTGGGGCGCCCCTTCCGGCCGGGCTTCTGGAGGCGGTCCTGCTCCAGCTCGCGATCGAGATCGTCGCCGACGGCGAGGGCGCCGTCCGCGTCGCTCGCGTGGGGGTGGAGGGTGCCGCCTCCGAGGCCGAGGCCGAGCGGGTCGCTCGCGCGATCGCCAACTCGCCGCTGGTCAAGACGGCGCTGTTCGGCCGCGACCCCAACTGGGGCCGGATCGCGCAGGCGGCTGGAATGGCGCTTGCCGGTGAGGATCTGGAGGAGATCGGGGCCGACTCGATCGACGCCGCCGAGCTGGGCGAGGACGTCGCCGAGGCCGAGATCGGGCTGCGCCTGGATCGCGGTGAGCACCGCGCTCATGTCTGGTTCTCTGACCTGGGCTACGAGTACGTGCGGATCAACGCGGAGTACACCTCATGACGCTGCAAACCTGCGCATCTCGGGGTCTTCGGTCGTCCGGTTCGGGTCACGCACAAAAAAGCGCGCTCCCCTCACCGTCCTCCCTGCATCCCCCGACCTGCTTGGTTTTCGCGCCATGAGAAAGGCGGAATGTCTGTGAACTTCCCAAAGCAAACGAATGTCGACACCCTGCTGGAGGCGCTTCCCTACATCAAGGAGTTCCACGGGCGCACCGTGGTGATCAAGTACGGCGGCGCCGCGATGCGCGACCCCCAGCTGCGTGAGGATTTCGCCACCGACGTTGTCCTGCTCAAGTACGTCGGCCTCAATCCGGTCGTCGTCCACGGCGGCGGGCCGGAGATCACCCAGTACATGGAGCGGCTCGGCCTCGAGGTGCGCTTTCACGAGGGGCTGCGGGTCTCCGACGCGGAGACCGTCGAGGTCGCCCGCATGGTCCTGCTCGGCAAGCTCAACTCCGACATCGTGCAGCGGCTCAACCAGCACGGCCAACCCGCTGTCGGCCTCTCCGGCCAGGACGGCTCGCTGTTCGAAGTGGCGCCGGTCGCCAACGCCGAGCAGGTCGGCTTCGTCGGCACGATCGAGCACGTCGACGTCGATGTGCTCAACCACATCGCCGAGGACTACATCCCGGTGATCGCGTCCTCCGCGTCGGACGCCGAGGGCCGTCCCTACAACGTCAACGCCGACGAGGCGGCCGGCAAGGTCGCGGCGGCCCTGGGCGCGCACAAGGCGATCTTCCTCACCGACGTCGAGGGCTGGCTCGACGATCCCGAGGACCACGACTCGCTGATCTCCCGCGCGGCCGTGCTCGAGGTCGAAGGGAAGCTGGAGGGAGTCGGCGGCGGCATGCGGCCGAAGCTGCAGGCCTGCATCGACGCGATCCACGGCGGTGCCCAGTCGGCCCACATCATCGACGGGCGCAAGCCGCACAGCCTGCTCCTGGAGCTGTTCACCGATGCCGGCATCGGCACCATGGTGACCTCGTGAAGCTGGAGGAGCTGCAGGCGCTGGAGCGGCGCTACCTGATGCAGACCTACCGGCGGGCGCCGGTCGAGTTCGTGCGCGGCGAGGGGGCTCTGCTCTGGGACGCGGAGGGCAAGGAGTACCTCGATTTCCTCGCGGGCATCTCGGTCTGCTCGGTCGGCCACTGCCACCCGGCCGTGGTCGAAGCGGTCCGCGCTCAGGCCGGGACGTTGATGCACGTCTCGAACCTCTTCTACACCGAGCCGATGGTGCGGCTCGCCAAGCGGCTCTCGGAGTCGAGCCTGGGCGGCAGGGTCTTTCTCGCGAACTCGGGCACCGAGGCCAATGAGTGCGCGATCAAGCTGGCCCGCAAGCACGCCCACCGGCGTGGCATCGAGAGCCCGGAGGTCGTCAGCTTCGAGCGCGACTTCCACGGCCGCACCTACGGTGCCCTCGCGGCGACGCCGAAACTCGCCGAGAACGACGCCCTGGGGCCGATGCTTCCCGGCTTCCGCTCGCTGCCGTTCGACGACGCCGGGGCGTTGCGCGACGCCGTCGACGGGAACACCGCCGCGGTGATGATCGAGCCGATCCAGGGGGAGTCGGGCATCTACCCCCTCGCCGACGAGACCCTGCTCGCCGCGCGCCAAGCCTGCGACGAGGCCGGCGCGCTGCTGATCTTCGACGAGATCCAGACCGGGATGGGGCGGACCGGCTCGCTATGGGCCTATCAGCAGACGCCCGTCCGGCCCGACGTGCTGACCAGCGCCAAGGCGCTCGGCGGCGGCCTGCCGGTCGGTGCCTGCATCGCCGCCGAGCATCTTGGCGACGTGCTCGAGCCCGGCGACCACGGCTCGACCTTTGCCGGTGGAGCGGTTGGTTCGGCTGCGGCACTGGCAGTGCTCGATCTCGTCGACGATCCGGCTCTGTTGCGCCGCGTGCGTGACCTCGGCAGCGAGCTGCGGCAGAGCCTTCTCGCCGACGAGGGTGTGGTCGAGGTGCGCGGGCGAGGCCTGATGCTCGGTGTCGGGCTGGCCGACGGAATCGACGCCGCCGCCGTCGGCGCCGACCTGCTCGAGCGCGGTCTGATCGTCAACGTGCCCGAGCCGGGCACGCTGCGACTGCTGCCTCCGCTTACGGTCGATTCGGCCCAGGTCGAGCGCGCTGTTGCGCTGATCGGCGATTCGCTCCTAAGCTATTCACCAGCATGAGTGCCGAAAAGTCGAAGTCAGGGGAGCGGCCACCCTCCTCGGCGGCTGACGCCGCACAGCGCTTGGCGACGATCGTCGACGCCGCCGAGCGTGCCGCGGCGAGCGTGATCGACGACGCCGAGCGGCAAGCGCAGCAGCATCTGGACCAGGCGCGCGACCGCGCCGACCGGATCGTCGCCGAGCGCCTGCGCGAGCTTGCCGACGAGCTCGATCCGCCGGCTGCGGGTGAGCGCCGTACCGGTCACCTGAAGTCCGTGGAGATGCCCCTTGAAGAGGGGCGCGACGACGGGGAGCCGCTGGCGCCGCGGCGCTCCGGCTCCGCGGGAGCCCGCTTGCTGGCCACGCAGATGGCGGTCTCCGGCGCCGAGCGCAGGGAGATCGAAGCGCGGCTGCGCAGCGGTTTCGACATCGAAGACACCAGCGAGATCCTCGACGCGATCCTCGGCCCGGAAGACTGAGAGCCGATGCACGACGACCCGACCCGCGTCATGGGGCAGCCCGGTGACCCCCATCACCGGCCGCGCGGCAACATGCGCCTGCTCGTCGCCGGCCTGGTCGCGGTCATCGTCGGCCTCGTCGTCGCGATCGTGGTGATCGCCTCGGACGACGGCAGCGACACCACGACCTCGGCGCCGACGATCACGACCGAACCGACGACCACCGAGCCGACGACCGAGCCGACGACGACGGAATCGACCGAGACGACTGAGCCGACGACCACGGAAACGACGACCGAGCCGACCACCACCGCGCCGCCGACCACCACGCCCGAAGAAGAAGAAACCGGCAGCGGCGGCATTCCTGCCGAATGAGCGAGCTCGCCCCCGAGGAAGTCCGCACCGCGGGCTATGAGGCCGACCCCGCCGAGGTTCGGCGCGTCCTGCTGCTCTATTCCGGCGGTCTCGATACCAGCGTGATGCTGAAATGGATCCAGGACCGCTACGGGGCGGAGGTCGTCTGCCTCACGGTCAATCTGGGCCAGCCCGGCGAGGACTACGCCGTGATCGAGGACAAGGCAAAGCGCCTCGGTGCGCTGGAGTGCCACGTGGTGGACGCCCGCGAGCGCTTCGCCCGCGACTTCGTCGTCCCGGCGATCAAGGCCAACGCGCTCTACGGCGGCGGCTATCCGCTCTTCACCGCGCTCGGTCGGCCGCTGATCGCCGAGCTGGCGGTCGAGTACGCGCGGCGCGGCGGCTGCGACACGATCGCGCACGGCTGCACCGGCAAGGGCAACGACCAGGTGCGGATCGAGGCCACCGTGGCGACCCTCGCCCCGGAGCTGAAGACGATCGCACCGGTGCGCTCCTGGCAGATGGGACGCGAGGAGGAGATCGCCTACGCGCGCGAGCACGGCATCCCGGTCAAGGGCGGCACCGAGGCGGCGCCCTACTCGATCGACGACAACCTCTGGGGTCGCTCCTCGGAGGGTCGCTGGATCGAGGATCTCGGGCATGCGCCGGAGGACGACGTCTTCCAGCTCGTCACCCGCCCCGAGGAGGCGCCCGACCAGGCGGAGACGGTGACGGTCGAGTTCGAGGCGGGGGTCCCGGTGGCGCTGAACGGCGAGCGGCTTGACATCGTCGAGCTGCTTGAAGCTGCCGCGGAGATCGGCTGCCGCCACGGCGTCGGGATCGTCGACCATATCGAGGACCGCATCGTCGGCCTCAAGGTGCGCGACATCTACGAGGTCCCCGCGGCGGCCATCCTCTTGCCGGCCCATCGGGAGCTGGAGAAGCTGGTCGGCACGATCCACCAGAACCAGTTCAAGCCCGGGCTCGACCAGAAGTGGGGCTACCTGGTCTACGCCGGCCTCTGGTGGGAGCCGCTGCGCGCCGACCTCGATGCATACATGGATGCAGTCAGCGCCGAGGTCAGCGGGACGATCGGTTTGAAGCTGTACAAGGGAAGCGTGCGAGTCGTCACCCGCTCCTCGCCGAATGCCGTCTACGACGCCGATCTCGCCTCCTTCGCGGAGTCTGGCGGCCTCTTTTCGCAAACGGCCTCACCGGGTTTCATCGAGCTCTGGTCGCTGCAATCGCGGATGGCGCACCGGATCAGGCAGCGGAACGCGGAGGGTGAGAAATGATCTACAACAAGCTCGGCAGGACGGCTCTCCGCTTCGCCGTCGCCTACCTGCGCCGCCGCTACCGCCGCGAGATCCGCATCGGCGCCGGTGTCGCCGTGACCGTGGTGGGAATTGCCGTCTACCTCGCCAACCGGAACGTCCCCGAGGGCTGAGGTGGACCAATGCCTAGATCCACCGCAGTCGCGATCCTCGCCGTAGCCCTGCTTGCGGCCGGCTCCGCGCGGGCGGCGGATATCGACGCCCTGCGCGGGAAGGTCAGCAGCGCCCAGGACGAAGCCGCGGCGCTGGGAGCCGAGATCCGCGATACCCAGGAACGCCTCGCCGCGACGGAAGCCGAAGCCAACGCCGCCGCCGCGCGCGAGCGTCGTCTCACCGACCTGCTGGCCCACGGTCGCGAACGCGCGGCGAGGCTCGCCGCCAAGGTCGAGCGCGCCGAAGAGCACCTGAAGGCCGAGCGGCAACGGTTGCGCCGCGCCCGCCGCGCCCTGGCCGATCGCCTCGTCGCGATCTACATGAGTGGCTTGCCCAGCACGGCGAGCATCGTCCTCGGCTCCGGCGACATCGACGAGCTCGAGGTGCGGACCGAATACCTGGAGCGGATCGAGACCTCCGACAGCGAGCTCGCCGCGCGGGTCGAGGAGGTGCGCGACGAAGTCCGGCGTGAGTTGAAGCTCGTCGCGGCGCTGAAAGCTCGGGTCGACGCCTACAACGAGGAACTTGCCGCGGCACGCGCGGAGATCGCCGGCGTGCGCAGCGCCGCCGAGGCCGCCGCGGCGCGGCTCGATTCGCTTGCGGCGGCACGGTCGGCGTCGCTGGCGGAGTTGAGATCGCGGATCGGCGAGTGGGTGGAGGGGATCGAAGCGGCGGAAGCGGCCAGCCGCGAAGCAGCGGAAGAAACCGTCGGTCGCTGGCTCGGCGGCCCCTACTCGATCCCCACCTACATCGTGATGTGCGAGTCGGGCGGCAACTACAGCGCCCTCAACCCGAGCAGCGGCGCCGGCGGCGCTTACCAGATCCTGCCCTCGACCTGGGACCTTTACGGCGGTCAGGGCGAACCCCAAAACGCCCCCAAGGCCGAACAGGACCGCATCGCGGCGGAAATCTGGGCCGACTCGGGCGGCAGCGCCTGGGTCTGCGCCGGCTGAGTCGCGCCTTTCGCAACAAACCCGCGCGAAACATTTTGCATTCAGCGCGCCACGCGTGCGCCCGGTCCGACTAGCGTGGCATTATGCAGACAATGGAACGCAGTAGGACAGGTGAGGACATGGACGAAATCGGCAGGGAGGTCGGCGAACTTCGCGAGGAGATGCGAGCCGGGTTCGCGGAGATGCGAGACGGATTCAAGGAGGTGCAAGAGGGGTTCAAGGAGGTCCGGGAGGAATTCAAGGCCGTGCGGGCCGAGATGAAGGACGAGTCGCGGGTCCTCCGCGCGGAGATGGCCGAGGAATTCCGCGCGGTGCGTTCCGAGATCGGATCGGTGCGCTCCGAGGTGGGATCGGTGCGCTCCGAGGTGGGAGTGGTGCGTTCCGAAATCGGGGTGGTGCGTTCCGAAATCGGGGTGGTGCGCTCCGAGGTTGGAGCAATGACGAGGACGATGGTGGCCGGGATGTTCACCGGCTTCGCCTCGCTGATCGCGGCGATGATCGTCACCCACTTCTAGCCCTGGAGGCAGGGGCGGCGCGCCGCCCGTCGAAGCGGGTCCCATGTTCGTGCGCAAGAAGCGAGGTTCGGCCGCGCGCCGAAAGCCAAAAGGGAAGGCCAAGGCGAAATCGCGGCTGCCGCGACCGCACCTGCCCGAGGGCCTGCAGCAGCGCCACCTCGACCTGATCGGCCTCTTCCTGATCGCCGCGGGGGTCTATCTCTGCTTCGTCCTCTTCTTCGGCTGGGACGGTGGCAAGGTCGGCTATGGCCTGGAAACCGGACTGGAATACCTGGTCGGCAATGTCGGGGCCCGCATCGCCACGGTGCTGATGCTGGCGGTCGGGGCCATGCTCGTCACCGGCACCTCGATCTCGACCGTCTTGCGGGGTGTCGGCCGTGGTGTCCGCCATACCTTCGTCGGCGGTCGCGACATCGCCCAGACCGCGATTCACCATCGCGAGCAACGGCGCGGCGAGCGCTCTTCGAGGTTCGAGACCGAGGCCGGCCCGACCGACGTGATGAGCACCTACCCCGAGGCCGACGACTTCGAACCGACGGTTGCGATCGCCGAAGACCCTCCCGAGGAGGAGCCGACCACGACCGAGTTCGACCTCGAGCCCGACGCTGAGCCCGGGGAGCCGGCGTTGGAGGACCTCCATCCTCATGCCTACGAGGTCGAGGTGCGCACTGAGGAGGGCCTTGGCGTGGGCACCGACTCGGAGTCCAAGCAGGCACAGCTCACCCCGATGGGCAACAAGCGCGGCGTCACCGAATCCGAGCAGATCGACTACCGCCCGCCGCCGGCCAGGGTGCTGGAGAAAGGCAAAGGGGACAAAGGCCCCGACCCGCGCGATCACGAAGCGATTGGCCGCAAGCTGGTCGAGACGCTGGGCCACTTCGGCGTCGAGGCGAAGATCGTCGGGATCGTCAGCGGTCCGCACGTCTCCCGCTTCGAGCTGCGCCTCGCGCCCGGCACCAAGGTGAAGAAAGTCACCGAGCTGTCCAACGACCTCGCCTACGCGCTGGCCTCGACCGACATCCGCATCCTGGCGCCGATCCCCGGCAAGCAGGCGGTCGGGGTCGAGGTGCCGAACACGCGTCGCCGCATAGTCCGGCTCGGCGACATCTACGCCGGCCGGCCGGAGAAGACCTCGCCGCTGGTCGCCTGGCTCGGCAAGGGGATCGACGGCAACGCCGTCTGGACCGACCTGGCCAAGATGCCGCACGTGCTTGTCGCCGGCACCACCGGCTCGGGCAAGTCCGGTTGCGTCAACGCGATCCTCTCCTCGATCCTGATGCACGCCTCGCCCAACGACGTGCGCCTGGTCCTGGTGGATCCCAAGCAGGTCGAGCTCAACCACTACGAGCACGTGCCCCATCTCCTGACCCCGGTCGTCACCTCGCCGCGCCTCGCCGCCAACGTGCTCGCCAACCTGATCGGCGAGATGGAGAGTCGCTACGGGATCATGGGTCAGGCGCGCTGCCGCAACCTGGCCGAGCTGAACCGCGCCCGCACCAAGGCCGGCGAGCCGCCGCTGCCCCACATCCTCTGCGTGATCGACGAGCTCGCCGACCTGATGATGGTCTCCCCGGCCGAGGTCGAGGACTCGATCATCCGCCTTGCCCAGAAGTCGCGTGCCACCGGGATCCACCTCGTGTTGGCGACGCAGCGTCCCTCGACCGACATCATCACCGGCACGATCAAGGTCAACATCCCGGCGCGGATCGCCTTTGCCGTCTCCTCGCAGACCGACTCGCGGGTGATCCTCGACCAGGGTGGGGCAGAGGCTCTGCTCGGCCAGGGCGACATGCTCTTCCGCGGCGCCGGGACCTCGAAGCTGGCCCGTGTGCAGGGGGCCTTCGTGACCGAGGAGGAGATCGCCCGGATCACCGGCCACTGGTCAAAGCAGGGCGAACCGGAATTCGAGGACGAGCTGCTCGAGGTGCGCGAGGAGGCCGGCGGCGAGGGGGGCGACGACGAGTTCGACCCCGATGCCGACGACCTGCTCGACGAGGCGATCCGCACGGTGGTGCAGACCGAAACCGCTTCCGTCTCGATGATCCAGCGCCGCCTGCGGGTGGGTTACACCCGTGCGGGCCGCCTGATCGACATGCTCGAGCGGCGCGGGGTGATCTCCGGCTACGAGGGCTCGAAGCCCCGGCAGGTCCTGATCACCGAGGCCGACCTCTCCCGCGTGCTCTCCGGCGGGCAGACCGCCGAGCCGGTGGCCGTCGAGTCCGACGACCTCGCCTGACATGCAAGACCCAACCTGCATCGAGGCCCAAATAGGGCCTCGATGCAGGTTGGGTGACCTTTTTCTGCGCCGGGACGGCGTAGCGGACACAATGTTGGGGTGGACACCGGTATCGGAGCCACTTTGCGCGAGGCGCGAACCCGCCGCAAACTCGACCTTTCCGAGGTCGAAGCGGCAATCAAGATCCGCGCTCGCTTCCTGCAAGCGATGGAGACCGAGGAGTGGGACGCCCTGCCGGGTGGCGCCTATACGCGCGGCTTCATCCGCACCTACGCGTCCTATCTCGGCCTGGACGGCGAGCGCCTCGCCGACGACTACCGACGCAGCACCGCGCCGCCGGGAGGAGAGAAGCCGCCGCAGCGGGTTGAGCCGGTGCCGATGGGGACGCGCGGCAATGGTCCCCGCATCCCGGGTTGGGCCCTCGTCGTCATGGTCTGTCTCGTCCTCGTCGCCCTCGTGGTCGGGATCGGCCTGGCCGGAGGCGATGGAGACTCCTCTGCGCCGTCCTCGGCCGTCAAGGACGGCCGCAAGCGAGGTGACAGGCAGGCGAGTCGCAGCGGCCCAGCCAGCCGGCCTGGTGTCGCGCTGCGGCTCGCGGCGACGGCGGAAGTCTGGGTATGCCTGCTCGATGCCGGTGCGAAGCCGTTGGTCGATGGCGAGATCCTTGAAGAAGGGGTCGAAGCGGGCCCGTTCCGCTCAGATCGGTACGAAGTGGCGCTGGGCAACGGTTCGGTGACGATGTTCGTCGACGACAAGCAGGCTCCGATTCCGGAAAGCTCCAGCCCGGTGGGCTACAGAATCAACCCAGACGGAGAGCTGAGCTCGCTCGAAGAAGGCGAAAGACCGGATTGCGAATGAGCCCTGTCCGAGCGGGCATCGTGGTGACCGGCACCGAGGTCCTGACGGGGCGGATCGCCGACCGCAACGGGCCCTGGATTTCCGAACAGCTCGCCGGGCTGGGGGTCGAGGTCGCCCACATCCTCGTCGTCGGCGATCGCCCGGAGGACCTCGAGTCGGCCCTGTGCTTCATGGCCGCCGAGGGGATGGACCTGATCGTCACCTCGGGCGGCCTCGGTCCCACCGCCGACGATCTGACGGCCGAGATCGTCGCTCGCTTCGCCGGCCTCGAGATGGTCCTCGACGAAGGCATGGAGGAGAAGATCGCCGCGATCCTGCGCAACTTCGCCCGCCGTTTCAGCTTCGACGAGGAGGCCGTGCGGGAGGCCAACCGCAAGCAGGCGATGGTCCCGGAGGGTTCGATCGCGCTCGACCCGGTCGGGACCGCGCCAGGCCTGGTCGTACCGGCGGGTGAGCGGGTCGTGATCGTCCTGCCCGGGCCGCCACGCGAGCTGCGGCCGATGTGGCCACGGGCGGTCGAGGCGCGGCCGGTGCAGGCGATCCTCGCTCGCGCCACGCCGCTGCTCGCCTACACCGTGCGGATGTTCGGCATCCCCGAGTCGGAGATCGCCAAGAGCCTGCGTGAGATCGAGGCCGGGGGGGTCGAGCTCGGCGCGGTCGAGATCACCACCTGCCTGCGCAAGGGCGAGATCGAGATCGACGTGCGCTACCGGGCCGAGGCGGCGCCGGTCGCCGAGGCGGTGCGCGCCGGACTCGTCGATCGCCATACCCGTCATCTGTTCAGCCTCGACGGGGAGACGATCGACTCCCAGCTTGCCGGTCTCCTGCAGGGTCGTCGGCTGGGCCTTGCCGAGTCCTGTTCGGGCGGTTTGCTCGCCGCGCGGATAACCGACCTGCCGGGGGCGTCCACGTACTTTGCCGGCAGCGTCGTCGCCTACTCGAACGGGGCCAAGGCGGACCTGCTCGGCGTCGACCCGGCGTTGATCGAGGAGCACGGTGCGGTCTCCCCAGAGGTGGCCGAGGCGATGTCGCGGGGGGCCCTGGAGCGCTTCGAGGCGGACGTCGCGGTCTCGATCACCGGCATCGCCGGTCCCGACGGGGGCACGGAGGAGAAGCCGGTCGGCTACGTCTGCTTCGACGCCCGCCTCGGCGACGGCACCGCGATCGCCCGCGACCCCGTCATCCCCGGCGGCCGCGAGGACATCCGCGAGCGCTCCGCCCTCGTCGCCATGCACCTCCTGCGCACCTTGATCGGCGAGGACGACGCACCTCTGTAGGGAAGTCGCCGCACACTTTTTCCGATTGCCGCGTATCTCGCGCGTCTCGATCCCGTAGCGTCGGCGGCATGGTCAAGGAGAGGTTGAAAAGCCCGCGGGCGCGATTGTTCGTCGCCCTCGACCTTCCCGATGCGGTTCGGTCCGGAATCGTGGCGTGGGGGCGGGAAGCGCTCGTGGACCCCGCCCTGCGCCCGGTCAGGCCGGAGTCGCTGCACATCACCCTCGCCTTCCTCGGTTGGATGCCGGAGAGGGAGATGGGCCACCTCGGAGGGATCGTCGAGGCGAGCGGAGGCGAGGCGCCGTCGGTCGAGTTGGGCGACCCGGTGTCGCGTCCCGAGCGCGGTCGCCCGCGTCTCTTTGCCTTGCCGGCCGATTCTCCACAGACGGTCGCGCTGCAGGGCCGGCTGCAAGAGCGACTGGTTTCAGCCGGGCTCTACGAGCCGGAGAAGCGGCCGTTCTGGCCGCACGTGACCGTCGCCCGGGTGCGGCGCGAGGAACGCGGCTCGAAGCGGCCGGCGTTGGTTTCGAAGCTTCCAGGGGCGGTGCCGCAAGACCTGCTGCAGCCCGCGGTTTGCCGCCGGATGACTCTCTACCGTTCTGAACTCCAGCCGCAGGGTGCGCAGTACACCCCGCTGGCGCAAGTCGAGCTGCCCGCAGACGGGCGGCAGTGAGGTGAAAGAGATGGCAGACAAGAAAGCGGCTCTGAAGGACGCATCGGCCAAGGAGGCCAAGGCGAAGGACGCGGCGCTGGAAGCGGCCGTGACCGGGATCAAGCGAGAGTTTGGCGAGGGCTCGTTGATGCGCTTGGGGGCTGACGCGACGATCAAGATCCCGGCGATCCCGACCGGGGCGCTCGCCCTCGACCTGGCGCTTGGCATCGGCGGCGTGCCGCGCGGGCGGATCGTCGAGATCTTCGGCCCGGAGTCCTCGGGCAAGACGACGCTGATCTACCACATCATCGCCGAAGCGCAGAGCCGCGGCGGGATCTGCGCCTTCATCGACACCGAGCACGCGATCGACCCGAGCTACGCGCGCAAGATCGGCGTCGACACCGACGAGCTGCTGGTCTCCCAGCCCGACTACGGCGAGCAGGCGCTGCAGATCGCCGACCGCCTGATCGCCTCGGCGGCGATCGACGTGGTCGCGATCGACTCGGTCGCGGCGCTGACGCCGAAAGCGGAGCTCGACGGGCAGATCGGCGACACGACCGTCGGCCTGCAGGCCCGACTGATGTCGCAGGCGATGCGCAAACTGGCCGGCAACCTCAACCGGACCAACACCGTCTGCCTCTTCACCAACCAGATCCGCGAAAAAGTCGGCGTCCAGTTCGGCTCGCCGGAGACCCAGCCGGGCGGCCGGGCGCTGAAGTTCTACTCCTCGCAGCGCCTCGACATCCGCCGCATCGAGACTCTCAAGGAAGGGACGGAGGCGGTCGGCAACCGGGTCCGGGTCAAAGTCGTCAAGAACAAGGTCGCCTCGCCGTTCCGGCAAGCGGAATTCGACATCGAGTACGGCGTCGGAATCTCCCGCGAGGGGGGGTTGCTCGACTTCGGCATCGAGCACAACCTGGTGCAGAAATCCGGCTCGTTCTTCTCCTACGGCAAGACGCGACTCGGTCAGGGGCGCAACAACGCCAAACAGTTCCTCGCCGAGAACCCGGAGATCGCCGGTGAGCTGGAGGCCAAGATTCGCGCTGCGCTGGGAATTGGCACCGAGAATGTCGCTGGGGATGCCTCGCCCGCTACCGAGGAGGCTCCGCCTCCGGTAGCCGAGGCGCAAGCCGCATAGCGATTAGACAGCCACGTCTATAGGAGTAGTCTTTGCCGTAGATGAAGATCAGCATGCCGTCGTGGATGTCGACACGCGGCAACGGTTCAGAACCGGATTTGGTCCTGGATCGGCTGGAGGCCCTAGATGCTCAGCTCGGCGAGCTGAGGCGCGCCGAGCTCGAACGGATCGGTTCGCTGAGCGCCGAGGAGGCGCGGCGGGCGCTGGTCGAGGAGGTCGAAGTCGAAGCCCGCCGCCAGGCGAGCCTCTCGCTGCGCAGGGTCGAGGAGGAGACCCGGCGCGAGGCCGAGGGCCGCGCCCGTGGAATCCTGGCCACCGCGACGCAGCGTCTCGCCGGTTCCTACGCGGCGCAGGCCACAACCCAGCTCCTGCGCCTCCCCGACGATGCGATGAAGGGCAGGATCATTGGTCGGGACGGGCGCAACATCCACGCCCTGGAGCAGCTCACCGGCGTCGACATCATCATCGACGACACACCCTCGGCCGTACGCCTCTCGAGCTTCGACGGGATGCGCCGTGAGGTCGCCAGGCTGACCCTGGAACGGCTGATTACGGACGGCCGCATCCATCCGGCGCGCTGCGAGGAAGCCTTCGAGCAGGCGACCGACGAAGTCGAGGACAGGATCGTCGAAGAGGGGGAGAGGGCGGTCCTCGATGCAAAGGTCAACGGCCTGCACCCAGGCCTGATCGAGCTGCTCGGCAAGCTCCAGTTCCGCACCAGCTACGGCCAGAACGTGCTCGCGCACCTGGTCGAGTGCTCTTATCTGGCGTCGCTGATCGCACTCGAGCTCGGGGCGGCCGCGGACATCGCCAGGCGGGCGGCTCTCCTGCACGACATCGGCAAGGCGCTCGACCAGGAGGTCGAGGGCACCCACGCCCAGGCCGGCGCCAGAGTCGCTCGCCGCTTGGGTGAGAGCGAGGCGGTCGTGCACGCGATCGAGGCTCACCACGACGAGATCGAGCCCTCGACGGTCGAGGCCGTGATCGTGCAGGCCGCCGACGCGCTCTCCGGCGCTCGGCCCGGCGCCCGCGGAAGCACGCTCGAGGGTTACGTTGCGCGCCTGCACGACCTCGAGGCGCTTGCCTCTCGCCACGAGGGGGTGGAGAAGGTCTATGCGATGCAGGCCGGCCGCGAGATGCGGGTTATGGTCGACCCGGGCGAGGTCGACGACGAGCAAGCGGCGCTGATCTCGCACGAGATAGCCACAGCGGTCGAGCGCGAGCTCTCCTACCCCGGCCGAATCAAGATCACCGTGATCCGCGAGAGCCGCGCGACCAACTACGCTCGTTAGCCCCTTGCGGCGCCGCCACTCCGCCGCCTGCTCTGGATAGGATGCCGGCCGCATGGACTACGAGCTGATCTTCTACGTCTCTGGAGGCGTCCTCGCCGTCTCGGCGGTCCTGGTCAGCATTCTCGGCTTGAAAGTGGAGAGGTTTCCGGGTCGGGCCGCGCCCCTCGTGGCGATTTGGTTCGTCGCGCTCGTGGGGCTCTCGACGACCTTCGCCGTCCTCCACTCCCAGCACGAGGAAGAGCATCGCGAGGCGGAGGCCGGGTTGCCGCAGGCGACCCAAGAAGCCGAAGAAGAGGAGTCGGAGTAGACGCCGATAACCGGCGCATCTCGGGGTCTTCGGTCGGTCTCCTCGGGTCACGCACCTGAGTGCGCTTCCCTCGTCGTCCTCCCTGCATCCCCCGACCTGCTTGGTTCTCGGCGTCTACTCTAGGTCGTGATGCCCAAGTATCACGTCACCACGTTCGGCTGCCAGATGAACGTGCACGACTCGGAGCGCATGCAGGGCATGCTCGAGTCGCTCGGCTATGAGGCGGCCCCGAGTCGCGCCGAGGCCGACCTGATCCTCTTCAACACCTGCTCGATCCGGGAGTCGGCGGACAACCGCTTCATCGCCCACCTCGGTGAGGCGAAGCGGCTCAAGTCCGAAGACCCGGACCGCGTCGTGGGCGTGGGCGGCTGTTGGGCGCAGTCGGTCAAGGAGGAGGTCTTCGAGCGCTTTCCCTTCGTCGACGTCGCATTCGGCCCCGGACAGATCCACCGCCTCGCCGAGTTCCTCAATTCCGACTCGCTCACCGCGCAGGGCTACTTCGAGTTCGAGGACTTCTCCGGTCACCTGCCGGCCCGTCGCGAGCGCGAGTTCCAGGGCTGGCTGCAGATCTCCCAGGGCTGCAACTGCAAGTGCGCCTACTGCATCGTGCCCTCGACCAGGGGCCGCGAGGAGAGCCGCGATCCGGCGGAGCTGGTCGCCGAGGCGGAGGCGCTCGCGGCCGACGGGGTGCTCGAGGTGACGCTGCTCGGCCAGAACGTCAACAGCTACGGCCGCGACCTCCGCGGGGAGTCACGGATCAGCTTCGCCGAGCTGCTGGGGCGGATCGACGCGGTCGGGGGGATCGAGCGGATCCGCTACACCAGCCCGCACCCCAAGGACATGCGCGAGGACGTGATCCGGGCCCACGCCGAGCTGCCGGCGCTCTGTGAGCACATCCACCTGCCGCTCCAGTCTGGGTCGAGCGCGATCCTCAAACGGATGCGTCGCACCTACGACCGCCAGCGCTACATGGACCGGGTTGCGCTGATCCGCGAGCACGTGCCCGACTGCGCGATCACCACCGATGTCATCGTCGGCTTCCCCGGGGAGAGCGAGGCGGACTTCGAGCAGACGCTGGAAGTCGTCGAGGAGGTCGGCTACGACAGCGCCTTCACCTTCATCTTCTCGCCGCGACGGGAGACCGAAGCGGCGACGATGGACGGGCAGGTCGCGCATCCGGTCAAGCGGGAGCGGATGGAAAGGCTGGTCGAGCTGGTGCAGCGGCGGGCGACCGAGCGGGCCCAGCGGTTTATCGGGCGAGAGGTCGAGGTATTGGTCGAGGGACCGAGTCGGACCGATCCGACGCGGCTGCGGGGGCGGACGCGACACAACAAGACGGTGAACTTCGACGGCACCGCCGAGTCCGGGGAGCTTGTGGACGTCCAAATTGACGCCGCGACCTCGACCACTTTGAGCGGCGTGTCGGTGAAACCAATCCCCGTTTGAACGTCGTCGCGATCTTTGGGCCGACCGGAGTCGGCAAGACCGGGGTTGCCATAGCTCTCGCCGAGCTGTTGCGAGAACGCGACGAGGATCCGGTTGCGATTTCGTGTGACGCGCTTCAGGTCTACGAGGGCTTGAGCGTGTTGACCGGAGTCGCGTCGTCGGCCGAGCGGAAGAAGCTGGAGCATCGGCTCGTTGGCTTTGTGCCGGTTACGAAGCCCTTCTCGGTTGGCGATTACATGCGGTTGGCACATGAAGAGATCGATCGGGCGCTGGAGGCTGGACGGCGGCCGATCGTGGTGGGGGGGACGGGGCTGTATCTACGGGCTGCGGTGGCTGAGCTGTCGCTGGTCAAGGCTCCGCCCGAAGCAGAGGACTCCGAGCTTTGGTCGCCGGAGACCCGCATGCCCACGACGATCTTCGGCCTGGATATGGATCGGGCACGGCTCTACGAGCGGATCGATGCTCGCACCGAGGCGATTGTGGGAGGGGGAGCGGAGGAGGAGGTGCGGCGCGCCGAAGCGCTGGGCCCGTCGCGGACGGCCCGCAAGGCGCTCGGCTTCGACGAGCTGCTCGCCGGCGACGTCGAGCAGATGAAGAAGCGTTCGCGCAACTACGCCCGCCGCCAGCTCACCTGGATGCGCAAGATCCCCAACATCCACACGATCGACCGCACCGGTCGAAGCGACGCCCAGGTCGCGGCAGAGATCATCGCCCTAGGACCCGAATGAAGCATTGTGTCCCCTGTGGGGGACACAATGCTTCATCAAGCGCCTGATTAGGCTGCGGGTATGCGATTCGAGAAGTGGACGGCGCTTGGCAACGACTACTTGATCGTCGAGGCGGAAGAGCTGCCCTGGGAGTTGAACGGGGTGCGTGTGCGGCGGATCTGCGATCCGCACTTCGGCGTGGGTGCCGACGGGGTGCTGCTGCTTTCACGCAGCGACGATCCGGACTTCGTCGCCGAGCTGCGGATCTTCAATCCGGATGGCTCCGAGGCCGAGCTTTCCGGGAACGGTGCTCGGGAGGCGATCATGTACCTGCGACGGCACGGCTGGACCGATGCCGACACCTTCACCATCCGCACGGCAGCCGGCCCGATCACGCCGACGATCACCTCGGAGCGGACCTGCTCGGTTGAGATGGGCCGGGCGTCGACTACGTCAAGGGACTTCCCCTCAGGCGGCCCCGATGGAAAGGGGACGTTGAGCGCAGCCGGTCGCGAGTGGGCCTTCCAGCACGTCTCGATCGGCAACCCGCAGTGCGCGATCGAGGTGGGGGGGGAGGTCGAGGAGCTCGACCTGCCGGCGATCGGCCCCGGGATCGAAGGGCACGAGCTCTTCCCCAACCGCACCAACGTCTCCTTCCTGCGCATCGACGGCAGCAGGGTGCGGGCGCGGATCTTCGAGCGCGGCGTGGGCGAGACCCTCTCCTCGGGCACGGGAGCCAGCGGGGCGGCTGTCACGGCCTACCTGCGGGGCGCCCCAAGCCCGATCGTGGTCGAGCTCGACGGTGGGGAGCTGGAGGTCGAGATCTCCGCCGATCTCGACGTGCGGCTCACTGGCTGGGCAGAGCCGATCTGCTCCGGCGAGCTCTCCGCCGAGCTGATGCAGGCGCTGTCGGGCCTGGGCAGCTAGATTTCCGCGCCCGTGGGAATCGCAGATCCATCGAGACGCCTGGAGGCGATGCCTCCCTACATGTTCCAGGAGCTGGAGCGGCGCATCGCCGAGAAGCGCGCCGCCGGCATCGACGTGATCAGCCTCGGCATCGGCGACCCCGACGAACCGACCTACCCGCACATCGTCTCGGCGATGCAGGATGCCCTCGCCGACCCCGCCACCCACCAGTACCCGAGCAACCGCGGCCGCGACGATTTCCGCGAGGCCTTTGCCCGCTTCTACGACCAGCGCTTCGGGGTCGAGATCGACCCCGGCAGCGAGGTGATCCCGGCGATCGGCGCCAAGGAGTGCATCTACAACCTCTGCTTTGCCTTCCTCGACCCGGGCGGCGTCGCCCTCGCCTCGGATCCCGGTTACCCGGTCTACACCGGCGGCCCGATCCTGGCTGGGGCCACCCCTGAGTTGCTGCCGCTGGTCCCCGAGCTCGGCTTTGCCCCCGACCTGACCGCGGTGCCGGCGGACGTCGCCGCCAGGGCGCGCCTGATGTTCATCAATTACCCCAACAACCCCACCGGCGCCGTCGTCCCCGAGGGCTTCTTCGAGCTGGTCGTCTCCTTCGCCCGCGAGCACGAGATCCTCGTCGTCCACGACAACGCCTACTCGGAGACCACCTACGACGGCTACGTCGCACCCAGCTTCCTCGCCACGCCAGGCGCCAAGGATGTCGGCGTGGAGGTCTTCTCCCTCTCCAAGGGCTTCAACATGACCGGCTGGCGCTGCGCCGCGATCCTCGGCAACGCCGAGGCGGTGCAGACCTACTGGCGGTTGAAGACCAACGTCGACTCCGGCCTGTTCGAGGCGGTGCAGAAGGCCGGCGTCGCGGCTCTGGAGGGTCCCGCCGGGCCGCTGGAGCGGATGAACGAAACGTATGCCCGCCGCCGCGACCTGGTCGTCTCGGCGCTGGGCGCGATCGGCGTCGACGTCAGCGCGCCGAAGGGGACGATCTACGTCTGGGCGCCGGTTCCCGAGGGCCACACCTCGACCTCCTTCGCCGAGCTGGTGCTCGAAGAGGCGGCCGTCGTAGTCTCGCCGGGCTCGATGTACGGGCCGAGCGGCGAGGGATTCTTCCGCATCGCCCTCACCACCCCGGACGAGCGCATCAGCGAGGCGGTAGAGCGGATGCGCGAGCACCTCTCTTAGGTCGCTTCGCGCTCCTCGCGCTTGCGCCAGTAGCGACTCAGGCCACGCCACTGGTACTCGGGTGGGACGCACTGGATCAGCTCTTCGGCTGACTCGGTGCTCTCTGCGTGCTCGGCGACCAGATTGCGGTGGCGCTGCTGGTACTCGTCCTCGGAAAACTCGCGGGCCAGTTGCGCCTCTTCGCGCAGGCGCTCGCGGACCTTGGCGAGATGGGGCGCCGGATCCTCGATCGCGCCGAAGTGGGTGAGGGCGAGGCGCTCGGGTGCCCAGCCTTCGACGGTCCCGATCGAGTCTTCCCAAGTCTCGATGTCGATGTCGGGCGGGGGGGTGGGAGGGACGATCAGGTCGGTTCCGGGGATGGACACCGCAGCAACATCGCCGACGAAGGCGGTGCCGCTCTCCTCGTGCAGGTAGCAAACGTGGTGGGAGGCGTGGCCGGGCGTGTAGGCGACGCGCATGCCGAGGACCTGCTCGCCGCCCGAGAGCGGGTGCACGTTGGCTTCCGGCACCGGCACGATCTCGCCCCAGAGCCGCTCCATCTGGTCGCCGTAGAGGCGCTCGGCGCTCGCCAGCAGCTTCGCGGGGTCGATCAGGTGGGGGGCACCGCGCTCGTGCACGTAGACCTCGAGGTCCGGCCAGCGGCGCACCAGGGCACCCGTGGCGGCGGCATGATCGAGGTGGATGTGGGTCAGCAGCAG
>DASSXC010000174.1:0-4889 GCA_035704205.1 Solirubrobacterales bacterium
GGCGGTGTTCGATTGACCGCGCGCCGCCGCGTCGTCCGCGTTCCCGCCTCCTCGGCCAACCTCGGGCCGGGCTACGACGTGATGGCCGCCGCCCTCGACCTCTTTCTCGAGCTGGAAATAGAGGAGACCGGCGAGTTCTCCTTCGACCCCGCCGGCCTCGATGTGCCGAAGGGCCGCGACAACCTGATCGTGCGCGCCTTCGAGACCCTGCACTCCGCCGACGGCATCGCCTTCCGCCTCAAGGAGACGATCCCGCTGGGGCGGGGGCTCGGTTCCAGCGCGGCGGCAATCGTCGCCGGCCTGGTCGCGGCCGATCATCTCTACGAGCTGGCGCTTTCCCAGGAGGAGTTTCTGGCCCATGCAACCGAGCTGGAGGGCCACCCCGACAACGTCGCCGCGGCGATCTTCGGCGGTTTCGTCATCTGCGACCCGATCCCCAAGGGAGGCAAACCCGATGCCTCCCGGTTCCCACCGCCGGACGGGCTCGAGGGCGTCCTCGTCATTCCCACCGACGAGGAGGTCCCGACCGAAGAGGCGCGCGAGGCGATCCCTAAGCAGATCCCGCTCGGCGATGCGCTCGGCAACATCTTCTCCGCCGCCAGGCTGACGCTCGGTCTCTATCGCGGCGACCTCGCCCTGATCGCCGCCAGCCTCCGCGACAACATCCACCAGCGCCGCCGCCGCAGCCTCTATCCGCGCTCGATGAAACTGGTCGAAGGCGCGGAAGAAATGGGCGCCCTCGGTGCGACGATCTCCGGCGCCGGGCCGACTGTGCTCGTCTGGACGACCTGGCAGGACGCGGGCAAGGTGGTCGAGGAACTGGAGCGGCGCTGTGGCGACTGGGCCGAAATTCGCCGCATCCCCTTCAGCAACCAGGGCGCCGACGTCCCCGAGCTCTGAGCGGATCCAATCGCGGCGAAGCGATAATCGGATCTTAAAAAACTCCAGCGTTTACACTTTTAAGCTGCGGTTAGCAAGGGAGCACTGACGCCGCCGGTTGTCGGCTGGCAAGGGGAGAGGGGTAGTGGCTGCCAGGAGCAAGGCGCGTCATCCAAGGGCTGCGGCGGGGAGCGGCAAGCGCGGACTGACGGTGCGCCCCTTGGATATCGATGTCTCGGGCTCGGGGTTTTCGCTGAAGCAGGCGAGGGCTGCGTTGCATACGCGTCTTCAGGGGCGTCGAGGGGAGATCGAACAGGCAACCCTCACTCGCATCTACGGGATCTCGGATCCGACCCGAACCGGCGACCCGGGGTACGTGGAGGGTCTGCGCGCCGCCGTCTCGGCAGCGCTCAACTATGGACTTGCCGCGATTGAGCTCGGTGAGGAAAGGGCCCCCTTGGTCCCGGCGGAGTTGTTGGCCCAGGCGCGTGTCGCGGCGCGCAGCGGCGTCAGTCTCGACACCGTTCTCCGCCGCTACTTCGCCGGGTACACCCTGCTCAGCGACTTTCTCATCCAAGAGGTCGAGGATGGCGATCTCCTGTCGCACGCCGTGCTCCAGCGCGTGATGCGGGGGCCGGCGTCGGTTTTCGACCGGCTGGTCTCCGCCGTCACCGACGAGTACACACGCGAGGCCAGCGGTCGTTTCAGCTCCACCGAGGAGCGTCGCGCGGAGCGCGTCCGCGGGCTTCTCGCCGGTGAGCTCCTCGACACCTCGGAGCTGGCCTATGAACTCGACGCATGGCACCTGGGCGTGCTTGCCGTGGGTCTCGGCGCGGACGAGGCAATTCGCGGTCTCGCCGCGACGTTGGATCGCCGCCTCCTGCTCGTCCACGACGGCGAGGGGGCTGTCTGGGCATGGTTGGGAGGGCGGCACCGGGTGGATCCTCAAGAGATCGAGTGCCTCGAGTCCTCGGGCTGGCCCGTGCAGGTCTCCCTGGCGGTGGGCGAGCCCGCGCGGGGGCTTTCCGGCTGGCGCCTCACCCATCGGCAGGCACGAGCCGCCCTGCCCGTTGCGCTGCGCCGGCCCGCGAGCATCGTTCGCTATGCCGACGTCGCCCTTCTTGCCTCGATCCTCCAGGACGATCTGCTCACCGCTTCGCTGCAGGGCCTCTACCTCGAGCCGCTGTCCAACGAGCCAGACGGGGGCGAGGTGTTGCGCGAAACCCTGCGCGCCTACTTTGCCGCCGAGCGCAACATCTCCTCGGCGGCCGCGGCCATCGGGGTGAGTCGTCGCACCGTGGCCAACCGCCTGCGGACGGTCGAGGAGAGGCTGGGTTGCTCCCTGCGGACCATCAGCACCGAGGTGGAAGTGGCTCTGCGCATCCATGACCTGACGCCGACGGGCGCGGGTGGTGGCTCCGAAGCCGGAGACCGCTGAGTCTGAGATACCGCCTCATCAGCTTTCCCACAATGAGCAGCGGGCGCCTGAGCCCTTGGCCATATTGGCAAGACGGCTGACTCCCTCGATCGGCGAGCCTCGTCTGGCACGGCTCTACGGAAGAGCATTTGACAGGGGGAGGGATAGATGTTCGGCAAGGGGAGTGGGCGAACTCACAATCGAGTCCAGGCGATCGACGTCCGGCCGGCGAGGCTTCAAGCGCCTTCGAGAGGGCGGCGCCTCCTGCTGCTGATCGCCTCGCTGGCGATCAGCGCCTCCCTGCTTGGCGGCACCGCCTCGTCCGCCCTGGCTCTTCCCTCCAATTTCTTTGGCTTCGCCGCGGCCGGTGGCCAGGCCACCAGCGAACCCGAGATGGAAGCGGTGGCCCGCTCGGGGGCGAAGTACTGGCGCTTCGGGCTCGATTGCTATTCCTGGTATGGACACGAATCAACCGTATGGCAGGACTGGGATAGAAAGTTCGAACTTGCATGGCAGCACGGGATCACCGCGCTCCCCACGTTGTCGAGTCGCTGTACTCAAGCATCGATAGAACTCCCTTATGAAAACGAATGGGGCTCATGGGACTCCTTCGTCAAAGCGGTTGTTGGGCGATACGGCTATGGGGGGTCGTTCTGGACAGGTAAAGGAAATAAAAGGGAGGTCGAAAACTGGGAGATCCAGAACGAGCCCAACCTGGCAGAACGTGGCATCGCCGGGTATGCCAACGGCTACTCGTATGCACGGTTCTTCCAGCACACCTCTGAAGTGCTGCACGCGGCTCAGGGCAGCTTTTTCCCGACGCACGCAATTTGGGGCGGCATGATGTACGGAAACGTCGACACAAGCGGCCTGAAAACGCAAAAGCCCCACGATTTCATGCAGGCCGCTGCCACGTATCCGTCGGTCAAACCTTGGATCGACGGCGTCGCCATCCACCCCTATGAGTGGGGGACCAACGCTGTCTGGAGGACCACGGACGACATCAACGAGGCACGAGCAGACGTCAACAACTTCTTCGGCGCGGGGAAGCCTTTGTGGATCACCGAGGTGGGCTGGCCGATCGAAGGCCACGGTGACGAAAAACATCCGAGCGTCACGTTGGCAAGCCAGGAGGACGCTCTCAGGGTCCTGTTTGACTGGGTCAAGCAGGAACAGGCCGGGAAGAACATCCAGGCGCTCATCTTCTATATGTACCGCGACTCCAACTGGAACAATTCATGGGACAGCATCTGCGGTTTGCGCTCCGAGGTTCTACCTCCCCCCGCTGACCACTGGGCTCAAGTCACTTTCCGCCCCGCTTGGTTCGCATTCCAAGACGAGGCCGGTGTTCCGCACTGGCCGGTGCCACCGTCGGTTGAAACCACTACGGCGACCAATGTCAGTACCACGGAAGCCACCCTCAACGGCACGGTCAACCCTCGCGGGTTGCCCACCGGCTACCACTTCGAGTACGGGCCGGGAAGCAGTGGCGGGTACACCGGTTGGGCCCCGGGATCGAACCCTGAAGTCGGCTGGAAGGAAGAATCCGTGTCGAAGAGCAATACGCTCACCGGCCTGCAGCCGAACACCACCTACCACTACCGGATCGTCGGAGTCAACGAAAACCACGAAGTCTCCGGTTCGCAGGATCGGGTATTCAGAACGCGATCGGCAGTCGCCGCCAAAAAATTCGCCACCCCCGCCTCATGGGGCACCTGGACCGCCGGCCACCCGATCGAATACGCCGACGTGAGCGGTGACGGCAAGGCTGATGCGATCGGCAGGACCGCCGGCGGCGATCTGCAGGTCGGCTGGTCGAACGGCAGCAGCTTCCTCTACGCCACCTCGTGGGCGAACTGGCCCAGCGGCTACTCGCTGGACTTCGGCGACACCAACGGCGACGGCAGGGCCGACGCGATCGGCAGGAACGCCGCCGGAGAAGTCAAAGTCTCCTGGTCCTCGGGTACCGGCTTCCCCGGCGGCAGCATCTGGGCCAACTGGCCGACCAGCTTCTCGATCGACTTCGCCGACACCAACGCCGACGGCAAGGTCGACGCGGTTGGCAAAAACGCCGCCGGCGAAATCAAAGTCGCCTGGTCAAACGGGAGCAACGGCTTCCCGGGCGGGACGATATGGGCGACCTGGCCGAGCGGCTACTCGCTCGACCTGGCTGACGTCAACGGCGACGGCAAGGCCGACGCGGTCGGGGTGAACTCCGCCGGCACCATCAAAGTCGGCCTTTCGACGAGCACCCCGACGGGCTATGTCTTCGCCACGCCCATCACCTGGGCGACCTGGCCCAGCGGCTACTCGCTCGAGTTCGCCGACGCCAACGCCGACGGCAAAGCCGACGCGATCGGCAAGAACGCCGCCGGCGACGCCAAGGTCGGCCTCTCGACCGGCAGCGCCTTCTCGACGACCACCTCATGGGCGACCTGGCCCAGCAACTACTCGCTCGACCTGGCTGACGTCAGCGGCGACAAACGCGCTGATGCGATCGGCAGGGGTCCGGCGGGCGACACGCAGGTCGGGCTCTCGACGACGAGCAGCAAATTCGCCACGCCCACCACCTGGAGCAGCGCCTACTCGCTCG
>DASSXC010000175.1:0-7706 GCA_035704205.1 Solirubrobacterales bacterium
CCGTTCCATTCGGACCTGGGTCGATATAGCCCGGCCAGTTGGAGATCGTCAGCTCGCCCTTGGCCGGGCCGCCTTTCGCGGTCGTCACTTCGCCGTTGTCACCGCCGCCGACCGTGTCGCCACCGCAGGCGGCGAGCACCAGGGTCAGCACAAGCACCGCGAACGCCACGGCGAGGGCACGCCCTCTCGATTTCATCGCTCCGCTCTTCATCTCACTCACTCCTTTTGGTTCCTGCAAGCTCTGCCTCGCCAGGCGTCGTGTCTGCGGGCGTCGGTGACTGCCGCACCAGATGCATGTGCTCCGGCTCCCAGCTCAGGACGACCCGTGCGCCGCCGCCGGGCAGCCGCTGCCGTTCCGCCTCGCTCGCGTTCGGAACCAGGACGGTCATTCGCACCTCGCCGCCGAGGTCGACGACGATCTGCGTCGCCGTTCCCAAGTAGACCGAGCTCTCGACCCTCCCTTCGACGCGCGGCAGCCCGTTGCTCGTCGCCGGGTGGCCTGGCTCGACCGCCTCGATGCGCAACTTCTCCGGCCGCACCACCGCCTGGCAGTGCTCGCCCGACGGGATCCCGTCGGTCGGTACCTGCAGGGTCGGCCCGTGGTCGAGGCGAACCTCGCCCGGCCCGGAGATCGACGCCGGCATCAGGTTGGAGACGCCGATGAAGCCGGCGACGAAGGTCGTCGCCGGCCGCTCGTAGACGTCTTCGGGGTCGCCGACCTGCTCGACCCGGCCGCGGTTCATCACCGCGATCCGGTCACTCATCGTCAGCGCCTCCTCCTGGTCGTGGGTGACGTAGACGAAGGTGATCCCGACCTCGCGCTGGATCCGCTTCAGCTCCAGCTGCAGGCCCTTGCGCAGCTTCAGGTCGAGCGCCCCGAGCGGCTCGTCGAGCAGCAGCACCTTGGGCAGGTTGACGAGCG
This sequence comes from Solirubrobacterales bacterium, assembly GCA_035704205.1. Lineage (GTDB taxonomy): Bacteria > Actinomycetota > Thermoleophilia > Solirubrobacterales > 70-9 > VRUE01. The sequence continues at coordinate 923 of DASSXC010000175.1, forward strand.
CCCGCGCCAGCGCGACCCGCTGCTGCTGGCCGCCGGAGAGCTGCGCGGGGCGGCGGTTCGCCTCGGTGGCGAGGCCGACCCGCTCCAGCTCGGCGCTGACGCGGCGGCCGATCTCCTCCTTCGCCACCCGCTTGCGCTTCAGCCCGAAGGCGACGTTGGCCTCGACGCTGAGGTGGGGGAAGAGCGCGTAGCTCTGGAAGACGGTGTTGGTCGGGCGGCGGTGCGGCGGCAGCTCCGCCACGTCGGCCCCCTCGATCCGGATCGCCCCCTCGCTCGGCTGCTCGAAGCCGGCGACCATCCGCAACGTCGTCGTCTTGCCGCAGCCGCTCGGCCCGAGCAGGGTGAAGAACTCACCGCCCGCCAGGTCGAGGCTGAGGTCGTCGACGGCTACCAGTGCGCCAAAGCGCTTGGTGACGCTCTTCAACTCGACGCTTGGGACACTGCTCTCCATCTCACTCCTCGCTTACGCTGGAGCCTCCCTCCATAAAGGTAGCGCTACCCGTTTGCCGGCACGACTAGTACTGGTCGGCGAGAAAGGTGCAGGAGCTTGTGCGGAGTGGAGCCGAGGATCATCCCTTTCAGCGGCGCTTCGCCGTAGCTGCCGACGACGATCATCCGCGCGTCGCGACGCTCGGCGACGTCAAGCAGCGCCGCGGCGCCGCGCTTGGCGACCATCTCGACCTTCGCCTCGATCCCGGCCGCGGCCGCCCGCCGCTTCGCCTCGCCCATCACCGTCTCGCCGAACTCCTCGATCGCCTCCTCGTGCTCGGCGATCTCGCCGCCCCAGATCCCCGGCGGCGCATAGCCGAAGACGAGGACGACGGAGTCGCCAAGGTCCTTGGCCAGTCGCACCGCCTCGTCGAGCGCGACCCTGCTGCAGTCCGACCCGTCGTAGCCGACGACTATCTGACCCATTCCGGCCCCCTCACTCCGACCCACCGCTCGGCGCCGGCTCGATCTCGGCTTCGCCCTCGAGGAATCCGGCCGGCGCCACCTCTGGCTTGCGACGGAAGAACTCCGGCAGGGCGCGCCACTGGATCGCCATCAGCACAAGGCCGAGGACGAGGAAGAAGGCCGCGATCACGAGCGGCGGGCCGAGCCCGAACCAGGAATCGCCCGATTCGGAGTTGGCCGGATCCGAGAGTTCGATCGCGTTCTTGACCAGCAGGTAGAAGAGGATCACGCCGCCGAGGAACGGGCCGACTCCGATGAAGAAGAAGTTCTTGACGCTGCGCAGCAGCTCCCGCCTGTAATAGATCGTGCAGGCGAAGCCGGTGAGGCCGATGTAGAAGGCGATCATCAGGCCGAGCGCCGCCAGCGAGTCGAAGAGGATGTCTTCGCTGACCAGGGTCAGGCCGACGTACCAGACGATCGAGGCGGCGCCCATCGCCACGGTCGAGACATGCGGGGTGAGGAAGCGCGGATGGACCTTGCCGAGGCTCTTCGGCATCGCCCGCGAGCGAGCCATCGATAGCGTCGTCCGCGCCGTCGGCAGGATCGTCGTCTGGGTCGATGCCGCCGCCGAGGTGAGCACGGCGATGATCAGGATCTTGTCGAGCGGCGAGCCGAACACCTCGGTGCCAAGGGCGCTGAGCACGTCTTCCTGGTTGGCGATCAGCTCGTCGACGCCGGCGTAGGCCTGGGCGGCGACGGCGACGATCACGTAGATGCCGAGCAGGATCAGCGTGCTGACGACCGTCGCCCGGCCCGGCGCCTCGGAGGGGTCCTCGGTCTCCTCGTTGACGGTCGCCGTCGTGTCCCAGCCCCAGTAGATGAAGACGGCGAGCAGCATCCCGGCGGAGAGCTCGCTGGGGCTGAGGCTGAAGGGGTTGAGCCAGGAGAGGCTCGGGTCGATCGAGCCGGCGAGGGCGTCGCCGCTGTAGACCTTGACCAGGGCGACGACCGCGAAGGCGGCGAGGGTGACGATCTCCGCCGCCAGCAGGCCGATCTGGGTCCGGGCCGAAAGCTCGATCCCGATCAGCACGATCGTCGTCATCAGCCCGATCCAGACGACGCCGACCGCGGTGACCGCCACGGTCGAGGCCGCCGCCGAATCCCAGCCGACGAGCAGGAAGGTGTAGAGGCCGGCGATCTGGGCCAGGTTGGCCATCACGATCACGTCGGCGACGACGATCGTCCAGCCGGCGATCCAGCCGAGTTGCGGTCCCATCGCCTTGGTCACCCAGGAAAAGCTGGTGCCGCAATCCGGGTCGGCCTTGTTCATGTAGTAGTAGCCGGCGGCGACCAGGAACATCGGGATGAAGCTGATCAGCAAGATCGCTGGGGACTGGAGGGCCACGGCGGCGGCGATGAAACCGAGCGTCGCGGCGAGGCTGTAGCCGGGTGCGGTCGAGGCGACCCCGATGACGACGCTGGAGGCGAAGCCGATCGCGTTCTTCTTCAACCCCTTGTCGCCGCCGCTCGCTTCGCCGGCGAGTGGCACCGGCGCGGCGGGGGCGGGAACGGTCTCGCTCTCCATGGGCTACGACGGTACGGCGTACGATCGGTCCCGCACAAGTGGCAGATGTCCCAAACTTCACGCCTGGCCTTGTACTTTACGTACAAAGGCTCCCGTTTGGCTTGACCCAACGAACACTTGAATGCGAGAGTTGAGCGAGCTAGCTTTATCCAGAACGTCGTAGGACGAGAGGAGAAACGCATGGCCGTTGCGTCCAGTTCGAGCCAGGTCGGTACCGAGCTCCAGGAGTTGGCCATGCGACATCTCTGGATGCACTTCTCGCGGATGGGCTCCTACGGGCCCGACCACGAGATCCCGATCATCACCCGCGGCGAGGGCTGCTACGTCTTCGACGAGCACGGCAACCGCTACCTCGACGGCCTCTCCGCCCTCTTCTGCGTCAACGCCGGCCACGGCCGCACCGAGCTGGGCGAGGCCGCCGCACGCCAGGTCGAAGAGCTCGACTTCTACACCCTGTGGAGCTACGCCCACCCGCGCGCGATCGAGCTGGCGGCGCGGATCGCCTCGCTCGCCCCCGGCGACCTCAACCGCGTCTTCTTCACCTCGGGTGGCTCGGAGTCGGTCGAGTCGGCGCTGAAGCTCGCCCGCAACTACCACCGGGCGCTCGGCAAAGGCCAGAAGCACAAGGTGATCGCCCGCGAGATCGCCTACCACGGCACCTCGCTCGGCGCCCTCTCCGCCACCGGCATCACCGAGCTGCGCTCGCAGTTCGAGCCGCTCACCCCGGGCGGCTGCCACGTCCCCAACACCAACTCCTACCGCTGGCCGGAGGACCGCCACCCGCTCTGGGCGGCGACGGCGATCGAGGAGCGGATCGTCTTCGAGGGACCGGAGACCGTCGCCGCGGTGATCCTCGAGCCGGTGCAGAACGCCGGCGGCTGCTTCGTCCCCCCCGACGGCTACTTCGAGCGGGTGCGCGAGATCTGCGACCGCTACGACGTGCTGATGATCTCCGACGAGGTGATCTGCGCCTGGGGCCGGCTCGGCCACTGGTTCGGCTGCGAACGCTTCGGCTTCGTCCCCGACGTGATCACCGTGGCCAAGGGCCTGACCTCCGCCTACGCGCCGATGGGCGGGGTGATCGTCTCCGACCGCGTCGCCGAGACCTTCATGGAGGGCGACTCCTCCTTCGCGCATGGCTTCACCTTCGCCGGCCATCCCGTCGCCGCGGCGGTGGCGATGGCCAACCTCGACGTCTTCGAGCGCGAGGACCTCTGCGGCCACGTCCTCGCCAAGGAGGGCGAGTTCCGCGCCATGCTGGAGACGCTGCACGACCTGCCGATCGTCGGCGACGTGCGCGGCGCCGGCTTCTTCCAGGCGATCGAGCTGGTCAAGGACAAGGAGACGAAGGAGAGCTTCGACGACGACGAGGCCGAGGACCTGCTGCGCGGCTACCTCTCCGGCGAGCTCTACCGGCGTGGCCTGATCTGCCGCGCCGACGACCGCGGCGATCCGGTGATCCAGCTGGCGCCGCCGCTGATCGCCGACACCGAGCAGTTCGAAGAGATCCACGACGTGCTGCGTGGGGTGCTCACGGACGCGTGGAAGCGGGTCAAGAGCGGGGCCGGCACGGCCGGCTGGAGTCCGAGGCGCGGCTGAAGGCGCGACGATGCTCACCGTCCAGAGCCTGCTCGACGAGGTCGGACTCGACCTGGCGGCCGGCACGCGCGCGGCGGAGGCGCCGGTGCGCTGGATCCACATCTCCGAGCTGGAGGACCCGACGCCGTGGCTCTCCGGCGGCGAGCTGATGCTGACCACCGGCATCCCGCTCGAGGGCGCCGCCAAACAGCGTGCTTACATCCGGCTGCTCGCCGAGCACAACCTCGCCGGGCTCGGCTTCGGCACCGGCTTCAACCACAGGAAACTGCCGAAAGCACTGCTCGAGGAGGCGAAGAAACGCGACTTCCCGCTCTTCGAGGTGCCCTACTCGACCCCGTTCATCGCGATCACCGAGAAGGCCTTCGCCCGCCTGGTCAACGAGCAGTACGAGGTGCTGCAGCGTGGGATCGCCGTGCAGCGCCGGCTCGAGCGGCTGGTCCTGGAAGAGCGCGGCCTGGAGGAGATCGTGGCGACGATCGCCTCGGCGGTCGGCGGGACCGTGGCGATCCTCAACAACCGCGGCGAGCGGATCGCCGGGCGAAGCTTCCGCCGCGAGCTCTCCGCCGAGGCGGTCAACGCGATCCGCGACGAAGCTCTTGCGCACGTCGCCGACGGCCACCCCTTCGTGCCGACGCACCCCTCTGTGGCGGGCCGGGCTCTAGCCCACCCGGTGATCTCGCCGGGTGGCGGCCCGCCCCAGGCCTGGGTGGTGATGGTCCGCGACTCGGGCGGCCTCGGCGACTTCGAGCGGCTCATCCTGCAGCAGGCGGTGGCGGTCGTCGCGCTCGAGCTGATGCGCCGCCGCGTCGCCCGCGAGACCGAGCGCCGCTTGGCGGGGGACGTGCTGGCGGGCGCGCTCGGCGGTCGACTGGATCCCTCCGAGTTGCGCCGCCGGCTCGAGCCCTTCGGCATCGGCGACGAAGCCGCCGTCCTCGTCTTCGACCTCGACGACCCGGCCGCCGCCGAGCCGGCCCTGGAGCGGGCGCTCGCCGCCGACGCCTGCCCGGCCGTCGTCGCCCCGCACACGGCCGGCAGCCGCGAGCTGCTCTGCGCGGTCGTCGACGCCGCCGACCGCGATCCCGTCGACCTCGCTTCCGAAGCGCGGCGGGCGCTGGTCAAGGAGCGCGGCTCGGTGCGCGCCGCCGCCAGCCGCCCGGCGCCGCCCGAGGCGCTGCGCCACTCCTTCCACGAGGCCCGCTGCGCGCTCGAGGCGACGGCGTTCTCGGAAAACGGCAGCGGACCCGAGGTGGCTTCCTGGCGCGATCTCGGCGCCTTCACCCTGCTGCTCTCGATCCAGGACGACGAGGCGCTGAAGCTCTACTGCGACAGCGTCCTCGGCCCGATCGAGTCCGGCGACGAGGAGTACGGCGGCGAGCTCCTGCGCTCGCTGGAGGCCTTCATCGAGCAGAACGGCCAGTGGGAGCGCGCGGCGCGCGAGGTCTACTGCCACCGCCACACCCTGCGCTACCGGATGCGCAAGGTCGAAGAGCTGACCGGCCGCGACCTCTCCCGAGCCCACGACCGGATCGAGTTCTGGCTGGCGCTGCGGGCCAGGGAGCTGGTGGGCTCATGAGCGACAGGTTTCGGGGAGCCGCTCGGTGCACAAGCAACACGTTTTCCATGTCATGGATGGAAAACGTGTTGGTGGACTGGCGATGATCGTTGGCGTCCCCAAGGAGATCAAGCCCGACGAGTACCGCGTCGCGATCACCCCCGCCGGCGTGCGCGAGATGGTCGAGCACGGCCACCTCGTCTTGATCGAGGCCCGGGCGGGGGAGGGCAGCGCGATCTCCGACGGCGAATTCGAGTCGCAGGGGGCCCGCATCGTCCCCGACGCGGCGACCGTCTTCGCCGAGGCCGGGATGATCCTCAAGGTCAAGGAGCCGCAGCCCGCCGAGATCGAGATGCTGCGCCGCGGGCAGCTGCTGTTCACCTACCTGCATCTCGCCCCCGACCCCGAGCAGACCCGCGGCCTCTGCGGCTCCGGCGCCACCTGCGTCGCCTACGAGACGGTCGAGGACGCCCGCGGACGGCTGCCGCTGCTGGCGCCGATGAGCGAGATCGCCGGCAAGATCGCCACCCAGGCCGGCGCCTTCATGCTGGAGAAGCCGCTCGGCGGCCGCGGCATCCTGCTCGGCGGCGTGCCCGGCGTGGCGGCGGCCAACGTGATGGTGATCGGCGGCGGCGTGGTCGGCATGAACGCCGCCTTCGTCGCGATCGGCATGGGCGCCGACGTCTTCGTCTACGACAAGTCGATCGACCGCCTGCGCGAGCTCGAGGTCGGCTTCGCCGGCTCCTGCTCGACCGTCTACTCGACCACCCTCGCCGTCGAGGAGATGCTGCCGCGGGCCGACCTGGTGATCGGCGGCGTGCTCCTCCACGGCGCCCGAGCCCCGCACGTGATCCGCCGCGAGCAGCTGGCGCTGATGAAGCCGCACGCGGTGTTGGTCGACGTTGCGATCGACCAGGGCGGCTGCTTCGAGACCTCGCGGCCGACGACCCACGGCGATCCCACCTACGAGGTCGACGGGATCATCCACTACTGCGTCACCAACATGCCCGGCGCCGTCCCGATCACGTCGACGTACGCGCTCACCAACGCGACCCTCCCCTACGTGCTCGCGCTCGCCGATCTCGGCGTCGCCGAGGCCGCGCGGCGCGACCCCGGCCTGAAGCTCGGGATCAACATCGCCGCCGGCAGGGTCA